>JALSPC010000100.1 GCA_026986155.1 bacterium | reverse complement strand
CCCCCTCGTGAATCTGGGGCTTGTGACAGCAGCAGCCGTCTTCCACGATGACGCAGCCGAAATCGTGGGCGATGGCGTCCAGGGCCGTGGTCAGGACGCAGACGTGAGTCGTGACTCCAGTGACGACGACCGTCTCGACGCCCCAGAGGCGGAGGGTCTGGTCCAGGTCCGTCTTGAAAAAGGCGCTGAACCGCCGCTTTTCCAGGATGGTGTCGCCCGGTTGGGGCGAAAGTTCCGGGATGACCTGCACCTCTTCCGTGCCGCGGATGGCGTGCTCCCGCATGCGGCCCTTGAAGATGAAATCTCCCCGAAGGAAGCTGTCGCAGGCGAAGATCACGGGAAGGCCCTTCTCGCGGGCCCCGTCCAGGAGGGTCCGGATCACGGGGATGATTTTTCGCGCCTCCCGGGTCAGGGGCGCGTCGGGATTGGCGAACGATCCCTTTAACATGTCGACGACGATGAAGGCGGTGGACATGGTTTCTCCTTTCACGACGCGGAATGATCCAGGTTGAAGACGCGCCGGGCGTTCGCGGTGGTCGCCGCCGCCACTTCTTCGAAGGGTCTTTTCTTCAGGGCGGCCGCCGCCATGGCGGTAAATCGGACGTAGGCCGGTTCGTTGCGTTTCCCCCGGTGCGGCACCGGCGTCAGGTAGGGGCAGTCGGTTTCCACGAGCAGGTAGTCGAGAGGAACCTCCCGGACCACCTCGTGGACCTGTCTTGCCTTCTTGAAGGTCACCGTGCCGGGGATGGAGATGAAAAATCCCATGGCGATGCAGTCCCAGGCCATCCGGACGTCTCCGCTGAAGCAGTGGATGATACCGCCCACCTCGTCGGCCTTTTCCTCCTTGAGGATCTTCACCGTCTCCGCGTGGGCGTCCCGGTCGTGGATTACGATGGGAAGCTTCAGCTCCCGCGCAAGCCGGACCTGCTCCCGAAACACGGCCATCTGCGTGTGCCTGGGGGAGTGGTTCCGGTAGAAGTCGAGGCCGATCTCCCCGTAGGCCACCACCTTTTCGTGGCGCGCCAGGCGGGCCATCTCTTCCAGGACCTCATCCGTAACCCCCTTAGCCTCATGTGGATGCACCCCCACGATGGCGTAGATTCCATCATGTCGCGAGGCGATGGCGACCGCCTTCCGGCTCTCAGGCAGGTCGATACCGACGGTGGCGATGTATTTCACCCCCGCGGCGTCCGCTCGCCGGATGACCGCCTTCAGGTCCTTCTCAAAGAAAGATTCCAGCCCCAGGTGGGCGTGGGTATCGAACAGGATTTCCGTCATCGTTCATTCCGGAGGGGATGGGGGTTGGAGTCCCATCCATGAACGGGGAGCCAGGGTTCCTGGCTCCCCGTGTTCGCTTCGGCTCGGAACAGGCTACTTGTCCTGGTCGTACCAGCCACCGCCCGTCTTCTTGCCGAGACGCCCGGCGCGGATCATGGTCTTCAGCAGGTTCGGAGAGACCCACTTCAGTTCCTTGTTCAGTTCCTTGAAAAAGTATTCCGTCACGTGGTAGGCGATGTCGATGCCGGTAAGATCCATCAGCTCGAAGGGAC
>JALSPC010000099.1 GCA_026986155.1 bacterium | reverse complement strand
TTGACCGCCTTGTCCACGTCTTCCGGCGACGCGATGCCCTCCTCCACGATTTTGATGGCCTCGAGCATGTGGGGGATCATGATCCGGTTCACGATGAAACCCGGGCTGTCCTTCTTCACCTCTACCGGGACCTTGCCCATCTTTTCCGTCACGTCGAAGACCACCTTGACGGTCTCGTCGCTGGTCTTGTAGCCGTGGATGATTTCGACCAGTTTCATGATGGGCGCCGGGTTGAAGAAGTGCATCCCCGCCACCTTGTCCGGCCGGTTCGTGGCCTCTGCGATCTCGGTAATGGACATGGAAGAGGTATTGCTGGTCAGGACGACCTCCGGGCGGCACATGCCGTCCAAGGTCTTGAAGACCTCCTTCTTGAGGTCGAGATTCTCGATGACCGCCTCGATAACGTAATCCACGTCCTTCAGGTCTTCCAGGTTCGTGGTCCCCTTGATCCGGCCGAGGATCTCCTGCTTCTGGTCTTCCGTGACCTTGCCCTTCTGAACGCTTTTGGCAAGGAACCTCTCGATGCCGGTCATCCCTTTCTCGACGAACCGGTCCTCGATGTCCCGCATGATAACGTTATACCCCGCCGTCGCCGCGACCTGGGCGATACCACTTCCCATGGCGCCCGCGCCAACCACACCAATCGTCTTGATTTCCATAAACTTCCTCCTTTAGATTTTTTAACTAACGTTCAATAGATTTTAGACGAACTCTCCCCGAAAGTCAAACTTTTTCATATGTTGAGATTTAGTTTCAAATCCCTACTAATTACGAAATTGTTTCTCTCTCTGTCCGTCCTCTCGTCTAAATGACGAAACCGAAAATCGACTCGCTTGACAGGGGTTTCGGGAGGGAGTAGGGAAGGGCATGCCGCGCTTGGGGACCACGGAAAGGGAGCCGATGTATCCATTCGTCGCCGTCGTCGACCAGGAGGAGGCAAAGGAAGCACTGCTTTTCAGCCTGATAAACCCGGCGGTACACGGGGTGCTTCTCCTGGGACAAAAGGGGACGGGAAAAACGACCCTGGTGCGCAGCCTTTCAACCCTGCTGCCCGAAATTCAGGTAGTGGAACTGCCCTTGGGGAGCGGGGAAGAGATGGTCCTGGGAACGGTGGACGCGGAAAGGGCACTGGCCACGGGAGAGGTAACGGTGAAGCCGGGCATCCTGTCCCGGGCCGACGGCCATGTCCTCTATATCGACGAGGTCAATCTCCTCCCGGATCACCTGATGGACGTCATCCTTGACGCGGCGGCTACGGGACGCTACCGCCTGGAGCGGGAGGGGATCTCCCGGGATTTCACGGCCCGGTTCGTTCTCGCGGGGAGCATGAACCCCGAGGAGGGGTGGCTGCGGCCGCAGCTCCTGGACCGTTTCGGTCTGGCGGTCCATGTCCTCGCCCTCCAGAGTGTCCAAGGAAGAGGAGAGGTCTTCAAGCGTGCCCAGGCCTTCGAAATGGATCCCGCGGGATTTACCGCCCGTTTCGAAAAGGAGCAGCGGGACGTCTCCAACAGGCTCAAGGCGGCGCGGGAAAGGGTCGCGCGAGTGACCATTTCGGACGACCTTCTGGCAAAAACTATCGAGGCGGTCATTAGAACCGGGATACATACCCACCGGGCCGAGCTGGCAACCTTGCGCGCGGCGCAGGCAAGGGCCGCATGGAAAGGTCGTGAATTCGTGACATGGGAGGATATCCAGTCGGTCATGCCCCTTGCGCTTCAGCACCGTCTCCCCTCGAAGGATATTCAGCACGTGGTGACCTGGGAGGAGATCGAGGAGAAGGTTTACAAAGGGGGAGAATCGGAAAACCGCCATCGAAACGGCTGGATTCCCGCCCCGTTCTATCGTAAAAAAAAAGCGCGCGGGAAAGAAAGAAGATAATCCGGATGGGCGCCGACAAGGGGAAAACCCCGGTTCCCATTGGGCGCAAGGAGCCGTGCCGAATCGGGGTCTTTTCTCCCCCGGTTGTCCCGCCCCGCATGCAAAAATCCGGGGCCGTTCGTTCACTTGGCCGTTCACGCTTCCGCCGGGAGGCCCCCGCGGAGGGAGGGAGAAAACGGAGCGACCGGGCGTGGGTCAGGGGTAAGATCGATGGCGTCGCGACCCTTTTCCATGCGTGGAAATCGGGGCGCCTCCGCCCGGCCCCCGCGGATCTCCGGGCACCCGTTTTCAACGCCCCCCAAGTCAGGTTGGTAGTTTTTCTCCTGGATGTGAGTGACTCTATGGCGGAAACACGGCGGCTCGCCCGGGCGTGGATGGTGAGATTCCTGGACGAGACCTACTTTCGCAGGGACCCCGTTGCCGTTGTGACCATCCAGGGAAACTCGGCAGACATCCTTGTCCTGCCCACCACCAGCCTGCACTACGTCCTGCACCGCCTGGGCGCCATTGAGGAAGCCGGCGCCACCCCACTCGCGCGGGGAATTGGCATGGTCGCGAAGCTGATCCAACAGTGGCGGGACCGTTACCCGGTGATAGACCTCTTCGTGTTGAGCGACGGGCGTTCCACGGAGCCCTTGGAGGGCCCCGCCCTTGAAAGGGCCGTATCCTTGATCCGTAAGTTTGTCAGGGAAACGGCCGTGGTCAATCCCGTACCGGGTGCCGCGCCCTTCGCCCGTTCTCTCGCCACCCTCCTGAATGCCCGTTACCTCGACCCGAGGGTGTTTCTGGACCTTTAAATCTGACACAAACAGGGTGGATACGTATAAAAAGTGGAGCTAAGAAATCTTGCGCTTCGTGGTTCCAGAGGGATCCATGGAGATCGTGGCCTCCGAAGCGCCGGCCGTGTTTGCCGTTCGTTAGATGGTGTCGGAGATCTGCGACGTGGGGGAGTTTTTGGCTCGAATCAGATCTTTACCTTGAATATCCTTGCGATGCGTTCCTTCAACTCCGTGAGATCCCCCGACTTGACCACGTAATAGTCGGAAGCGGCGCAGGCGATGTCGCGCTTGAAGGAGCTGTAGGCGGTAAGAAGGATCACGGGAAGGTCATAGTATCTATCACGAATTTTTCCCAGAAGCTCCGTGCCGCTCATCTGGGGCATCTTGATGTCCAGCAGGACGAGGTCCGGCTTGATTTCTTCAATCGTGTCGAGCGCCTGGGTGGGATCCCCCAGGGTATGAACCTCGTAACCCTCGTCCGTGAGTTCTTCCTCGAGGATGAAACGGATGTCTTCCTCGTCGTCGATGGCAAGTATCTTTTTCCTCTCCTCCATATTATTCCTCGCTGACCCTCTCCGTCCATAACTGGAGGAGATAAGGTTTGGTGTCTTCATAGATTTCACAAAGTTCCTCGATGACGTCTTCCGCGCGGTAGTCGTCGTAGGTCTCCGTTTCTCTCACGAAAGAGGCAACGTAGCCGAAGTATAAGGGTATCAGGGAATCGAGCAGGCGTTTTTTGTCCCCGGCGTCGTGGTAGCGCGCCGCATAGTTGTAGATGGTTTTGACCCAGAGAACCTTCGGGAAATCGATGCTTTCCGAGCACATCTCCCGGACCTCGGCGAGCTTGGTGTAACAGTCACTTGCCAAAAATCCCTCGTAGTAGGCCTGGTTCTTATCGAATCCCTCCTTGAATTTCTCAATCATCCTATGGACGTTCACGTGGAGGGGACCGGGGGAGACTTCAGCCTGAAAGCCGAAGATGGCCGTGGGACGGCTTCCGGCCACCTCCCTCCACCGCGCTTCGTAGGTTTTCATCAGGGAAAAGATGGTTCCCACCACCTGTTCGAACATGGGGCCGAGGTCGGCTCCCGGGTCTTTCGCGTCGTGAATCTTGGCCCCCATGAAGGATTGGCATATCTTGAAGCCTTCCACCATGGCGGTGGTGGTCATCCAGATATCGATACCGAAGCGGGCCACGTCCGTTTCCCAGACATCCTTTTCAAGGTAGCGGGAAACCAGGTCGCCGGAAAACCCGAAATCGCCCCCGATGGGCTGGCGCACGCGCCGGCCGTAGAGGGCGCGCGTCAGGGGATAGGCGATACTGTTGGTGATGGTTCCGTCGTACTTGTGACGCCGGTAAAAGGGACAGACGTAACCGTATCCCTTCTCCAGGACGGGGGCGAGAAGCAGTTGAACCCATTCGGGGGTGATGCTCCGCAGGTCGGAATCGAAAACCGCGCAGGCCTTCACGTTCAGAAGCCGGGCCGCCTCGAAGACCGCCTTGAAGGCGGAACCCTTTCCGGGGATGCCCTCGTAACGGATGGTGAGGCCCCGCAGGGGAAGAGAAGGCGTGTGAACAAGGCTCATGTCGTAGCTGTCCTCTTCGAGTGTGCGCTTGACGACATCTTGGGTGCCGTCCGTGGACCCGCCGTCCGAGTTGACCAGGACGGCGCGCCTGCCGGGGTAGTATTTTGCCCATCCGACCTTGACGGCGCGGATAACGTGTCCGATGGTTGCGGCGTTGTTGAAGCTGGGGATGCCAAAGAGGATGTCTGCCTGTCCCATCGCTTCCAGGGTTTCCCGAGCTTTCAGTGGCAAGGCGGTGCAGGCGGGGGAGGCCACGGCTTTCTCCTAAGGGTGATTGCCTGTCGGCGTATTTGGATTGATGTTTTTCATGGCTTCCGCCTCCGCGGATAGCTCATCGAGAAGGAAGTGAACGGTCCAGTTCACGGAGGTGGGTGTCAGAGTGGCGAGCAGGGGCCTTTGGCTTTTTTCCTTGCGGAGGGCGGCGAGAAAACCGCGCAGCTCGTTTTCCGTGAAACCCGACAGGATGATGGCCCTTCGTTGCCCGGCGGGAAGGCCCTGCCCCGAAAGATGTTCCCGGGTGAGGAGCTCCGCGAGGGGTTGAGATTCTTCCTCCGCGGTCACGAAGACCACTGGAAAGCGGTCCAGTCCGGATTTCTTGAGGAGATCGAGGACCTTCCGCTGCCGTTTTGGGGGAGTACCGCACACCAAAACCTTGGGCGGGCCATACATCGGCGTGTCCGTGGAGCCTATTTTTTTGAAAGTGCCGTTAGGTTTCATGGTCATGTGCCCTGAAGAATTCGTTACGTTTTTTATCCGCTTCTCTTTTAGCAAAAAGTCGACGCACTCACAACAAACGTTTCGATCCGATGAGCGACCGCACCTGCCGGGCGATCTCCAATTCTTCGTCGGTGGGGATGACCAGCACCTTCACGCGGCTTCTATGGGACTGGATTTCCGTGATGCCGTCGCCGGGATTCTCGTTTTTTTGCCGGTCCAAGGAGATGCCGAGGGCGTCCAGGCCCTCGCAGGCATGCCAACGGACGTAAGGACTGTTTTCCCCCACGCCGGCGGTGAAGACGAGGGCGTCCACCCGGCCGAGCACCGCGAAGTAGGCGCCGATGTATTTCTTGATGCGATAGGTATAGAGGGACAGGGCGAGGGCGGCGTTTCGATCCCCCTTTTTATACTTTTCAAGAATGTCCCGCAGGTCACTGCTCCCGGTCATGCCAAGGAAGCCGCTCTCCCTGTTCAGAAGCGCGTCGATGGTGTCGATGTCCATCCCGAGGGCCTTTTGCATGAAGAAGATGACGGCGGGATCGATGTCGCCGCTCCGGGTTCCCATCATCAGGCCGGGAAGGGGGCTGAAGCCCATGCTCGTGTCAACCGATTCCCCGGCCCGAACCGCGGTGATGCTGGCGCCGTTTCCCAGGTGAATGGTAAGGAGATTCGTTTCACCGGGGGCTTTCCCCAGGTATTTCGCGGCCATTTTAGACACGTAGTGGTGAGAGGTGCCATGGAAACCATAGACCCGGACGCCATGTTTTTCGTAATAGTGATTGGGGATGGCATAGCGGTAGGCCTCCGGCGGCAGGGTCTGATGAAAGGCCGTGTCGAAGACGGCAACCTGCCGGGCTTCAGGGAAAATCTTCATGGCCACCTCGATACCCCGCAGGTTGTGAGGATTGTGGAGCGGCGCGAGGGGGATCAGGCGCCGGATGGTCTTCAAGACTTCTTCGTCGATGAGGGTGGTGTCACTGAAGTGCTCGCCCCCGTGGACGACACGGTGCCCCACGGCCTCCACCTCGGAGGTGTGGTCGATGGCCCCGTGCGCCGGATCGACGAGAAGGTCGGCGATGACTTCAAGCCCTTTTTCATGGTTCGGGATGGGAATTTCTCTTACGAGCTTCCGGGGCGTATCTTTCCCGTAAAGGCGATGAACGACTCGGCTTTCATCCAGGCCGATGCGTTCTACGAGCCCGCCCGTTAAAACGGTTTCCTCCTCCATCTGGAAGAGTTGATACTTTATGGAGGAACTGCCGGAGTTGAGGGTCAGGATTTTCATGGAATTCGTCCTACGCGTGCTGGGCCTGGATCGCCGTGATGGCGACAGTGTTGAGGATGTCCTCAACGGTACAGCCTCTGCTCAGGTCGTTCACCGGCTTATTGAGGCCCTGAAGGACGGGTCCAATGGCGATGGCGCCGGTTTCCCGCTGGACGGCCTTGTAGGTGTTGTTTCCCGTGTTGAGGTCCGGGAAAATGAGGACCGTGGCGCGCCCCGCCACCTTGGATCCCGGCATCTTAGAGCGCCCCACCTCCTCGTCCACGGCGGCATCGTATTGGATGGGGCCCTCGATGAGGAGATCGGGTCTTCGTTGTTGCGCCAGACGCGTGGCCCTGCGGACCCGCTCCACCTCCTCTCCTGTGCCGGAGGTTCCGGAGGAGTAGGAAAGGAGCGCCACGCGTGGAAGGATTCCGAAAGCCTTGGCAGTTTCCGCGGAGGTGATGGCAATCTCGGACAGTTCTTCCGCCGTCGGCTTGGGGATGACAGCGCAATCCCCGTAGATGAGCACCCGGTCCTCCAGGCACATGAAGAAGACGGAGGAAACGACAGAGATTCCCGGTTTCGTCTTGACGATCTGAAAAGCGGGACGGATGGTATGGGCGGTTGTGTGCCGTGCCCCGGAAACCATCCCGTCGGCATCTCCCTTGTAGACCATCATGGTGGCGAAGTAGGAGATATCGTGCATGGTTTCGGCGGCAAGCTCCTCGGTCAGCCCCTTGTGCTTCCGTAGTTCGAAGAGCGTGTTCGCGTAATCCTGGAACTTGGGATAGTCGGCGGGATTGATGAGGGTAACCCTTTTAAAGTCGACGGAAAGCCCCATCTGGTTGATGAGGGAGGAAATCTCTCCCCGATCTCCCAAGAGGACAATATCCGCGATTCCCCTTTCCACGAGGAATTCCGTTGCCTTGAGGATCCGTGGATCGGTGCTTTCGGGCAGGACGATGCGTTTCCTGTCGGATCGGGCCCACTGGAGGAGGTTGTAGAGGAAGCGCTTGGGGGGAATCCCCCGGGAATGGATCCGCCCAAGGTGCTCCAGGATGGCCTCCATGTCAACGTGTTCGTCGAACAGCTTCAGGCTGGTTTCTATCTTGTTGAGGTTGTCCGGAGTGATGTGGGAATGGACGTCGTTGAGCCGCGTGACGGTTTCGTAGGTTTCCGACTCAACGGCAATGATGGGAAGAACGCTGGGAAGCCCGTCCAGGAGCTGTTTCACGGTAGGGGCGGGGCGCTCCCCCGTGGCCAGGACGAGCCCGGCGATGGGAGGATAATTGGTCGACTGTTGGGCCTGGAGGGCGCTTAAAATAATTTCGCCCCTGTCGCCCGGGGTGATCAGGAGGGCGTGGGGTTTTAATCGGCCCAGGTAATTCTGCATCTGCATGGCGATGACCATGTAGTGATGGGCCAGGCGGTCCATCTTGTCGTCCCCGTAAAGGACCTCGGCGTTCAACTGCTCGGCAATTTCCTGGATGGTGGGACTTGCGAGGAGGCGATCGTCGGGAACGACCGAGATAATTATATCTTCTTCCTCGAAGGCTTTTCGGAGGGCCTCTCCGGTTTCAGAAAAGGTCTCGGGGGGAACCCTGTTCGCCACGATGCCCACAACAGGACATCCCTTCGCCTTGAAGGCCTCCAGGGCGGTATTGAAGGCGGCGACCAACGCGTCCTGCGAGGCGTGAAAGGCATTCGCCATGATGAGGACGTGGGCGTCGAGGCTGCGGGCCACCTCCACGTTCAGATTGAATTCCACCGGTTCCAGACTGAAATCGGAGCCGAGACAGAGGACGAAATCGTATCTCTCCTCCAGGATGCGGTACTTTTGGATGATGGCGTTGAGGAGATCATCGTAACGTTTCTCCGCCAGCAGCCGGCTTGCCTCCCGGAAGGTCATCGCGTAGGTGTCACCATATTCGATGTTCAATTCGAAATGTGTGATAAGAAGATCGATGTTCTTGTTGGTTTCACCCCCGGCCCGGGTCTGGATGACGGGGCAGAACACGCCGATCCGGCGGGTCGTGCGGGAAATGTTCTCAAGGACACCCAAGGCCACGAGGGATTTCCCGCAGTGGGGCTCCGTGGCGGTAAGGTATAGTGAGCGCATATTTTTTTGGTATCATGGAAAAGAACGTCATGTCAAATTGCTCTTTTGTCCTGTCTTGATTCACAAGATTGAAGCAAAAAGGCGGCATGGTATCTCCCGCATTCACCGAAAATCCGTCACTCAGGCGCTGGACCAGATTTTGGATTCCTTTATGGGAATTTTTCACGATCATGGAGAAAAATATTATAAAGCCGAATCAGGATTTGACAAACGAGTTGATTTGCGCTAAAGCGAAATTATCTTTATAAAAATAGAGAGGTGTGGGGGTCACTCTTGAGGATCAAGGAACATATTGCCACGCCCCGAACTGTTTGAAAGAGCTTTGACAGGGCCAAGGATTAATTTGCATGGAGTAAACCATGAAGCCAAAAATGTTCATTGGATATACCGAACAGCCCGGGATCGTGGACATCCAATACATGGCCCAGAATATCTCCCGGAAGAATTCCAGCGGCCTCATCGTTTACCAGATTCCCCCGGCGGACAACGTAACGGAGATGGCGAAACAGAAAGGCGTCCCCCTCATGCAGGCGGAGGATCCCAGAGCCAAGGTGAAGGAACTCGAATCCCGTTACAAGGAGGAAGGTTTCAATGTCAAGATCAGGGATCTCTCCGAGGTGAGAAACCTCATGCGGGATGTCTGCTGATCATGGCTAGGGTTTCGTTCCCCGGAGGGCGCGCACGTGGCGACCGCACTTGTCATCATCGGTTACATTCGTCAGCCTGGAATCTTGGATGTCCAGTACATGGCCCAAAATGTCCGGCGGAACGACGCGCGGGGAATCATCGTCTTTCGGGATTCCCCCACCTACAACGTGAAGATCCGGGCCTTGCATGGGGATGTTGAATTGATCGAGGCGGGGAATTTCAAGAAGAAGGCCCGGGAACTGGAGGAACACTTTAAGAAACGAGGCTGCAGCGTGGTCCTCAAGAACCTTATGGACGTGAGAGATGGGATGCGGGATCCCATGTAAAGTGAAAACAAGGGAAAGGAGGTGATGAATCGTGGCTGAAAAGGTTGTTTTTATCGGGTATATCAAGCAGCCCGGGATCGTGGATGTCCAGAACCTCTACCAGCACGCCCAGCGGAAGAACGCGGAGAGCATCATCGTTTACAATGAGGAACCCACGGAAAAGGTCGTGGAGATGGCGAAACAGAAGGGACACCAAATGATCCAGGCGGACGACTATAAGGAAGAAGCCAAGAAACTCGAAAAAAAATATTTCTCCGACGGTTACTCTGTTTACCTGAGAGACTTGACGGAGATACGGGATTCCATGCGGGATGTCGGCATTTAAAATTTGGAAAGGAGGTGACTAAGGGGAGTAGATTGCAAGTATTAACTTCCAGATAGAAGGAGGAACACTTATGAATACCTTGCTTATGTGCGTGGTTGTGTTTATTTTGTATATTATTGCATACAACACGTATGGAAAGTTCCTGGCCAAGAAAATCTTTAACCTCGATCCCAACCGAACGGTACCGGCCGTGGAATTCAACGACGGGGTCGATTACGTGCCCACCAAGAAGGAGGTCCTCTTTGGCCACCACTACACCTCCATCGCCGGTTTGGGGCCCATCGTGGGCCCCGCCATCGCCGTCATCTGGGGATGGGTGCCGGCCCTCCTGTGGGTCTTTTTCGGGTCCATCTTCGCCGGGGCGGTGCATGACTTCGGTTCCCTGGTCGTCTCGGTGAGAAGTAAGGGACAATCCAT
>JALSPC010000098.1 GCA_026986155.1 bacterium | reverse complement strand
GCCTCGCCGAGAAAGTCGAGGAGTTCCCGGAGGTGAAAGAGGGTGGCACGTGCGTTGGAGGCGCATACCAGGCACGTATCCCTTTTCTTCCAGTCCCGGATCGCCAGATCGAGGTCTTTCTTCCGGCGGCGTCTTGACTGGGGCGGATGGGGAAAAGAGGGTGTCTCCAGGATAGAGAGGATTTGGCGCATCGCGGCGATTTCGGACTGCAGCAGGTCGTTGTAGATGATGGAGATACCCGTGCCGCTGCAGGGGATCTCCGTGGAGGTCCAGGCGTGCCAGTTGCAAAATCCCCGCGAACGATGCAGGGTATCCCTCACGCCCGCGTCATTGACGAACTCGTAATAGAGGGCGTGAAGATGGTTTTTCGATTCCCTGTCGACCAGGGAACAGATGGGGCAGGCGCCGGTATCAAGGGTGTCGAGCAGGGTGAAATAAGAAAGGGCATGACGTGGGTTCTTCTTGGTGATTTTCATAAAAACTCCCGCCAAAATTTCCGACAGGAGTCATCAGCACGCGGGCGGTTCAGGCGAACTCCATCGCCGTTCAAGGATGTCATCACCCTATTGAAATTCACCCGGATTGTCAAGGCGGCTGGGAAGGCGGGGACCAAACAGGGAGGGCGTGGCGCGCGTTGCCCTGATTTTCGGCATGTGTTAGGATTTCTCCGATGAGATTTGCGAGATACGATGGCCTTTCAGAAAATAATCTCTCCGGGGATAAAGTAAGATATCTTTGAGGAGGTGAAATTTCGTGGGAAAGGTCGTGGAGGGGAGACCCATTTCGGAAAAACCGAAGGTTCTTTTCTTGTGCACGGGGAATTCCTGCCGGAGTCAGATGGCCGAGGCCTGGACCCGCCGCCTATGGGGTGACGCCTTCGAAGTGTATTCCGCGGGCGTGGCTCCCACCCGGATGGATCCCCGCACGGTTCGGGTTATGGAGGAGGCGGGGGTTCCCATGGCAGGATATCGCCCGAAACACGTGGATACTTTGCGGGACGTCTCTTTCGATTTCGTCGTTACCGTCTGCGATCACGCGCGGGAGACGTGTCCCTATTTCCCCGGCGCCCACAAGATCCTTCATCGGGGGTTTGAGGATCCTCCTGTTCTTGCCAGGGGCGCAACGTCTGATGAAGAGGCCCTGGGGCCGTACCGAAAGGTGCGGGACGAAATAAGGACCTTTATCACCGTTCTCCCCCGTTTTCTTGGGATTGAGACGGTGTGAAAAGAAGGTTTTAATCTCTCGTCGCGAAATATTTTTCTTGACAAAACGTAAAACGGGAGTATAATTTTTCTGAAACAAATAACCGTTTATGCGAATATACGTTTTATTGGTAAGAAGAGGATGAAACCTGAGTTGATTTTGTGCAAAAAAATCATAAAAGTTAGGGTGTTGAACAAAAGGAGATGATGCCATGAATCTCATCTATATGGCGCCTCCCATATTTTTCGTTATCGCCTTCGTCTTTTCCATGCTGGGAATGGGGGGATCACAGCTGTATATCCCCATTCTGTTTTGGCTGGGCATGGACTTCAAGACCCAGGCGATTCCCCTTGGGATGCTGCTGAATATCGTGAACTCGTCGTCCGCCGCTTATGTTTACGCGCGAGACAAACTTATCGAATGGAAAACGGCGCTGCCTTTCGGGATCTGCATGGTGATTTTCGCCCCGGTGGGCACGTGGGCGAACATTTCGCTTCCCACAAAACCGGTCATCTTGATTTTTGCCCTCTTCACGGCGGCGGCGGCCTTTCTCATGCTCAGTGGCTGGAAACCGAAGGAAGGGATCTTGACCCCGCGAAAGAAACTGATCTTGGGATTTATCGCGGGGAGTCTTCTGGGATTTTTCGCGGGGCTCATCGGCCGGGGCGGGGGGAGTTTTGTGGTGCCGCTTCTCTACATGGCGGGCTTGGCCCCGAAGGTGGCGGCGGCGACCTCGGCGATGATTGTGACATTTTCCGGGGCGTCCAGTTTTATTTCCCACATATTGACGGCGGCACGCCCCGACTGGTTGATCTGGACCCTCTGCGTTGTGGCGGTCTTTCTGGGGAGCCAGGCAGGTTCGCGGCTGATGGCCCGGAAGATGAAGTCTAAGTCCGTGAAACTTGTGTTCGGGCTGGTGCTTCTCTTCGTGGCGGCCATTCTGATCTTCAAGGATGTTTTGTAGCGTAACGATAAAACCAAAAAGGAGGTTTGTCATGGAAAAAGAAAACTTGGAACTGTTTCACGAAATCGGCACGCATGCCGCGCATTTGGGGGAATTCTGGGACAAGGTCCTGGAGTCCGCCCTGATCGTCCACGGGCATCTGTGCGGCGCCATGCCGCTGGGATTCCGCGCGGGGCGCCTGGCCCTGAAGGCCCTCGGTGCGGATCGGGAGCCCAACATGTCGAAGATTGCCCTGGTGGAGACGGGAACGGCTCACGCCGCGGGCTGTTTCGCGGACGGGGTCCAATTGGCGACGGGATGCACCTTCGGGAAAAACCTCATCCAGAAGCTGGAATACGGAAAGTGGGCCGTGACCATCGCCATCAAGAAGGATGGCAGGGCGGTTCGCGTCCGGGTGAAGAATGACACGATCGAGGCCATGTTTTCCGGCAAGTTCATGGATCACCGCCGGAAGGGCATCCCGCCCGCGGAGGTGCCCCGGGAATTCATCCTGGAGGGCTTCAAGAAGACTATTACCCGTCCTGACGAGGAATTCCTCGAGGTTTCCGAGATCTTCACTTACACCTTCCCGCCCGCGCCGAAGCCGAGCTTCAACATCGCGAAATGCGAGATCTGCGGCGAGATGGTGGCGGAGAACAAGCTGCGGGTCAAGGATGGCAGGAAGGTCTGCTTGCCCTGTTCCGAATATATGAAGTAAAATGATAGCAGCGTCCCGAGCGCGGGAGGGTGTGGGGATGAAACTGGAAAATCTCGCCGGTATTTTTAAGGCCCTGTCGGAAGAGACTCGGCTAAAGATCCTGTATCTTTTGGAGACAAGGTCCCTGTGTGTCTGTGAGATCATGGGGGCCCTGGAGATCACGCAAACCAAGGCCTCCCGGCACCTCATCTACCTGAAGAACTCGGGTCTTCTCACTTCAAAGAAGGAGGATCGCTGGGTTCTTTACGAGATCCGCCCGGATCTCCCGACCGCGCTTCGGGACCTCCTTAAAAAGGCGAGGTCTTTGGTAGAGCAAACGGGGGAACTTGCCGAGGTCGAAAAGCGCCTCGATGTGATTCTCCGGCGGGAGAGTATCTACCGGCAGGTTCACGGTGTCCGGGAGAGAGATGGATCCCTTTCGGGGGCCGCCTGCAAGGCCTGAGGGACCCGGCAAGCTATCCCATGAACAAGGCTTCAATCTTCTCCCGGTTTTCCCGGTATTTTTCCTCGAACAGTTCGGGGCACTCATCCATGTCGGCATCACCCTTTGCCAGGGCCGAGGCGAAGGCCATGCAGGTGAGTTGGCCGCATTTTTTGCAGTTCGTCTTCGGCAGGAGTTTGAAGATCTCGATGGCCTTGGGCGGCTCTTTTCGCGTGTCGTCCGGGGTGATTTCGTCCCGCCTTTGGTCTATTTCGTTGATGAAATCGATGACCTCTCTCGCGACCTTCTCCCCATCGTTCCGGTCGATGAGGTTCCCGATGCGGATCTCACGGGGACGCACCGCGACGCCGTGCCCGTTCATCTTGAAGACGATGGTGTGGGTGTTGGGGTCGTAGAACCGTTTTTTCAGGTATCCGTTTAGATAGGGCAAGAGGTCGGAGAGGTCCGCGTCTATGGTGACGATGGAACTCCAGCGCGGAGATCCGGGGAGACAAGGCGGTTCAAAGAGGGTGACGGTGTAATCGTTGATGCGCGCCATTTCCTTTTCCTCCCATCGCAATGATTACGCGCGAATAGAATCATATCATGAATTACGTTTCCTCAATAAAAATGTATGCTTGAATCGTTTCAGGTCAAGTCTTATTCACAGATGTCAGGGGTGTGCCTGTTGAGCGTTGCCCGGTAGCCGGAGGTCTCGAGGGCCTCGATGATCTGGCGGATGTGTTCGTTTCCCAGGGTCACAAGGACGAATTCCACCTCGGCAAGTTTGAGGGAGAGATTGGTGAAGGCCCGCTGGTGACGGATCTCCATAATGTTGGCGTTCAGGCGCCCCAGGATGGAGGTGACCTCGGCGAGGGCGCCGGGGACGTCGGGGATTCCAACGGTCAGCCGCGCGAGGCGTCCGGAACGGACAAGCCCCCGCTGGATAATGGAGGAGAGGGCGATGAGGTCAATATTCCCCCCGGAGAGAATGAGACCCACGGTCATCCCCTCGAAGCGCCGCCTCCGCTGGTTCAGGGCGGCGAGACCGGCGGCGCCGGCCCCCTCCGCCACCGTTTTTTCCACCTCCAGGAGCAGGAGAACGGCCGCCTCGATTTCGTCCTCTTCCGCGAGGAAGATATCGTCCACGTATTTCCTCACGAGAGGAAGGGTGAGATGTCCGGGGCGTTTCACAGCGATGCCTTCCGCGATGGTCTGGGATCCGCAGTGAATGGGCATACCCTTGAGGGCCTGGGCCATGGAAGGAAACCTGGCGGCTTGGACGCCGAAGACCTGGATGGCAGGTTTCAGTGCCTTGGCGGCAACGGCATTTCCCGAGATCAGCCCGCCTCCACCGATAGGGATGATGAGGGCGTCCAGCTCTGGGAAGTCCTCGAGCATCTCCAGGGCGATGGTTCCCTGACCCGCAATGACCCTTTCGTCGTCGTAGGGTGGGATGAAGGTCAACCCTTTTTCCTTGGCGTACGCGATGGCGAAGGTGTGGGCGTCATCGAAGACGTCGCCCTCGAGGATAACACGGGCCTCGAAGTGGCGCGTGTTTTCCACCTTGACGTTGGGCGTGAAGCGGGGCATGACGATGGTGGCGGGGATACCGAGGCGTTTCGCGTGGTAGGCCACCGCCTGGGCGTGATTCCCGGCGGAGGCGGCAATGACCCCCGCACGCCTTTCCTGACCCGACAAGGTAAGGAGCTTGGCGAGGGCCCCCCTCTCTTTGAACGAGGCGGTGAACTGGTGGTTCTCGAACTTGAGGATAACCCTGGCCCCCGTGATGTCGGAGAGGGTCTTGGAATGGGCGCAGGGGGTTCGGACGATGTGAGGGGAAATTTTTTCGGCCGCGGCTTTAATGAGATTTAATTGTAACACGCTTAATCCTTCAGAGGGATAGTTATTGTGAGGATGGAGGTTTATTTTTTGAGGTCTTCAGCAAGAGCTCTTTTTCTTCTCGCCTTACGCCTACCCCCGTAATCTTGTCGAGGTCATCTTTCGCGTATCCAATCAGGTTTCTGCCCATTTCCTTGGCTTGATAGAGGGCCTTATCCGCGGCTTCTATAAGAGATTTCATGGAGGTGTGGAAAAGATCGGAAAATTCTGCCACGCCTCCGGTTACCGTTAGGGATAAAGGGGGAATATCCGGGCGTTTGAAGGAATCATCAGCAATGGATTTCCTGATTCTTTCAGCGATTCCGATTGCTTCAACGAGTCCCGTGGAAGGCAAGATCACGGCGAATTCATCGCCTCCGTATCTGGCGGGATAGTCAATGGTGCGGATGGAACGCTTGATTCTTTTCGCTACTTCCTTGATGACTTCGTTGCCTGTAAGATGCCCGTAATTGTCGTTGATGGCCTTGAAATGGTCGATGTCGAGAAGGATGAGACTGCATGGAAAGCCGGTTCTTTGGGAGCGGTTGATTTCGGTTTTGAGCTGTTTTTTGAAAAAACGATAATTATACATCCGGGTCATTTCATCGATCATGACCTGTTTTTTTAATTTTTTTATTTCGCGGTTGAGATAGGAAAGCCGGTGAAAAAGCTCATTGATTTTGACGGGGAAATGGATCATAAAATCAATAGGTTTAAGTTCGGCGAGAAGATTATTGAAGTAGCTGGAATTCCCGGGGTTGGCCAGGAGAAGAATGCCGAAGGGACGTTTTTTCTGATCAGTTTTGGAAACCAATATTCCCTTGGTGATCGCCTTCTCGGAAGGGTTTTCGGAAAGGTCTTGAATGATTTTGTTTAAGTCTTTCAAGGCTTCTTCCTGGGCGATGCCGCTTGGCGACGGGGGGTCATACCCCTTTTCCCCTGAAAAGACGGTTTGCGATGAGACCATTGATGGAGCCCGTCACGAGGGAGAATCCGAGAAAGAAGGGAAGCAGAAGCAGGACTGAGGTCTGCTGGATGATCCATGCGGCGAGAAAGACCTGAACCAGGTTGTGAACCCAGGCCCCCACCAGGCTGATTCCCCAGAAGCTGAACACCCTGTCGGTGATCCTGAAGGTCCCGATCATGGCCAGGGTGGCGGCAAGGCCCCCGCCGAAGGCGAGGATAAAGCCTGGGGAGAAGAGTTTTCCCACGAGCGCGGAACCCACGATAACCCGAATCAAGAAGATTCCAAGGATAAACTTCATTCCAAAAGAAGGCAGTATAAGCATCGTGACAATGTGGGTCAACCCGATCCGGAGCCATGGGATGGGAAGGGTCAGTAAGGATTCGATGACGTGAATTCCGATGGCAAACACGGCTATAAGGGAAAAATAAGCGGCGGTTCTGATATCTTTCAGCGCAAGTCCATCATCGGGTGATAGCATCTGTTTGTTGCCCCGTCTTTTCTTTTATTTCTACAACGATTCGGTTGGGAATGCAAATCATGGCGCGCCCGCGCGAGGGGATGGGCCCCATTTTCTGACAGAGCTTATGGGCGCAAGGGGCCTGGATAATAGCGGCCTGTCCGTTTTTTATCTGGATAACGGTGGTGCCGACGGGCCCCACGGCCCGGATGATGCGGTCGCGGTCCAGGGGATAGAATCCCAGGGTCTTTCCGTTGGCGGAAATCAAGATCGTTTCCCCGCGGGGCTTTAGGGCGTGAAAGGCGAAAATACTCGAAACCGTCATGAGGAAAAGGACGGCGAGCAGGGCGATGTCCCAGCGGGTGGGGGTTGCCCTGAAAGGGGGTTCAGCCGCCATGTTTGAGGTGCCGTTTGATGTTCTCATTGAATCGTTCGTCCAGCTCCCGGGTGTTTTTCGGTGGATCGTGGAATGTTTGTTCCCACACCCTCCGGTTTTCCATGCAGTAGTAGATGAACAGGTCGGGGGACCACTCCCTGAGCCACCCAAGGAGCTTTTGATACATGGAGACGCGCAACGGCTGGAGGTAGCGGAACTTGCCGTCCTCGTCCCGGAACGATTCCCCCAGAAAGAGGGGCGTCGATTTGAACCGTTTGCGAATGAGATCCTTCTGGGCGCGGGTGTAGCGAAAGCCCGCCACGCTTATCCACAAAACCCGGTTGGGATCGAGGGCGCGGGCGAGATCCGCGACGACGCCCCGGTAGGCTTCTTCCCATCCCTCGAACCATACCACGGGGTCGAAGTGGAGCCCGATCCAGTAACCCATCTCCTGGCACCGGCGGGCGGCGGCGATTCTTTGGGAGAGGGGGACGGTGCCGGGTTCCACGGCCCGAATGAGGGCGGGCGGGTTGACGGACCAGGAGACCACCGTGCGCCCCTTGGGGTCGAGGTCCCGAAGAGTCTCGACGGCGGCCGTCTTGGTTTTGAGCTCCAGGATACCGTTTGGGGTCTTTGCGAAGAAGGGAACCATGCGGCGGGAGAACCCGGTGAGGGCGTCGTGAACAAGACTGTCGGCCAGTTCCCCCGTGCCGAACCGGAAGAAATGACTGCGATTCGTATCCAGGCGTTCCCGGATCTCTTCCCGAATCCGGTCCTCGTCCACGAAGAGGGTCAGGGCGGGGACGGAGAGATAAGTCTGGAGCACGCAGTAGTGACAATCCATGGGACAGTGCACCATGGCGTTGATGACCTGGTAGCCGCAGCAGATACGCCCCTGGCTCCCCGGGCAGGGTTTTACCAGGCGTCCCCGGTAACGCGTCACGAAAAGGCGACGCTTCACGGCCTGGATGCCGTCGGGGACGGGGGGGATCCCGATTTTGATCTTTTCGGAGGCAAAGCGTTTCCGGACGGTGTCGGCCAAAGGGTGATTCGTCACCTCCGGGTCTATCCAAAGGGTCTCGATGTGGCTGAGGGGCAGGGGTAGGGCGGTCATTCAAACGAGCTTCGTTAGGGTTTCTATGTCCTTTTCGAAGGCTGTAAGCCTTCGCAGCGCGTCCCTCAGCTCCTTCCCTTCCCGAAAGGTTATTCTCAGCTCGAAGCGGTCTCCCATGAGGTTCGGGGGGGGCAGGAGCCGGAGATTCCCCGTCGTTTCGATTCTTTGCCGGGTCTCCCGGACGGCGGCATCGAGGGCGGCCCTTCTGGGGAAACGCATCGTGAAGACAGCCTTCAGGAAGGCGTCCCGTTTTTTTGCCGACGGCATCTTCGGGTGGGCGAGAATGAAGGGAAGGGGATCCGCCTTGAGAATTTCGGAAGGGGCACGGTGGTCCCGTTTCGCGATCTCGTCCAGCCACGCAAGGAGGGCGTCCAACTGGTTCTCGCTGAGGCTGAAGGCCTCGAGGACGCGGGCCGTTTCCGTAAGAAGGTCTGTTGGATACGTCTTGAAGACCTTGACGAGAAAGGAAGCGCCGTAACCCCGCCGCGCCGCCTCACGTTTCAGGGGCTCGGGAAGGACCAGGATGCCGGGCAGGGAGGAAAGCAGGGTGGGCGGCAGCCCTTTCGAGGCATCCGCCAGGTTCCGCAGGAAGGTTTCGCAGGGGCAACGGAATGCTTCAGGACCGTCCTTTACAAGAGTGGCCATTTCGAAGGGATTCAGACGGCGGTGGGGTTTCTGGGATTCTATCCAGAGCTGTAAGAGCCGCGGTGCGTCCTCGCGGGTAAAGACGGCGGCGGGAATGTTGTCCTGCCCGGTTTCCACGGCCGCCTTCAGGCGCCGAAGGCCGTCGAAAAGGTGCAACCTCCCCGCGTCTTCGAGGACCAGCAGGGGGGTGAGAATTCCCGTTTCCCGGATGGACGCCGTAAGCTCCGGGGAGGGGCCCAGGGGGTAGGAGAAGGCGAAGCGGCGGGTCTCCAGGCGGTCAATGGGAAGGCGGGAATAGCGAAAGGAAATCACGTCACGAATACAGCAGGCCGGGGCAGGGGAAGCGCGGGGGGGTCGAGGGTGCCGTTCATCACCTCCCGGTAGAGGGCCGCGTCCCGGGCCTTGCCCCGTTTTTCGAATCCCTGGACGAGGATGCGGCATTTTTTCTTCAGTTCCTCGAGGGTCAACAGGCGCCATGCGCGTGGCAGATCGTCGAGCCTGAGCATCTTGAGGAGGGCGTAGACGCGGAACCGGTCCATGCCCCAGAAGGCGCGGGACAGCTGGTCGTCGTGGCCTCCCCGTTTCACGATGAGGGGTTTTTCGATGAAATGGATGGGGAACCGGGCAGTCAGCCGCAGCCACAGGTCGTAGTCCTCGCAGGCGGGCAGTATCTCGTCGAAGCCTCCCGCTTTCTCGAACACCTCCCGTCGCAGGATGACGGAGGAGGGACTGATGATGCACAGGGGGAGGCAATGCGGGTAGATCCATCCCCCGTATTTGCGATGTTTCTTCATGGGGTTGACCCGCACTCCCCGGCGTATCCAGATTTCATCGGAATGGCAGATCAAGGTGTCGGGACGGCGGAAGAACACCGCCATCTCCGCTTCCAGCTTCCGCGGCAGCCAGAGGTCGTCTGAGTCCAGAAAGGCGATAAAATCACCTTGGGCCGCCGCGATGCCGCGATTCCTCGCGGCGCTGACCCCTCGGCGGGGCTGCCGAAGGAGCCGGACGCCGGGGAACCGCTGGCGAATCATCTCATCCGTTCCATCGGTGGAGCCGTCGTCCACCACGATGATCTCGAGGGGATCGTAGGTTTGAGCCTGAACGGAGGCGACGGCCTCCGCGAGGAGGTCCCTGCGGTTATAGCTGGGGATGACGACGCTGACCAGGGGATTCATGGGACGCTTTTAGTCAGCTTGCCTCGGCGAGTTTCCGGGTTCGTTTCTTCAAACGGTTGATGCGCCGCCGATAGATGGTAACGAGCTTCTTGTCCTTTTTCTCCATGGCCTCCTGTTTCTTCTGCCGCAATTCATCGATCTTTTTCTTCAGGTCCGCCACGGTGACCAGTTCCGGATGCTTCTTTTTGGAAGATTTCTTTTTGGGTGCCTCTTCCGTGATCCCCTTTTCCTTCTTGATGGTCTCGAGGAGTTCCGCCTTCTTCATGGCGTGCACCCCGGTGAGCCCTGGGATCTCCATGGCGATTTCTCTCAGTTCCTTCACGGTCATTTTATCCAGAGGTTTTTGCTTTTCGGTCATACTCCCTCCTTTCTCTCAAATGGCCAAGGTGAAACGCGATGGCCCGGGTTAAGGATTGAAACGTCCGCTCGTAGGTCGGCAGGCCGTGGCCGTAAGGGTCGGGGATCTCGTCCGGGATGCCGGGGACATCTTCGCCTATGAGGCGGACGGGAAGAAGATGCGGCGCGTTTGCCAGGACATCGAGGCACTGGTAGCGTTCCATACAGAAGACGAGATCGATCCGGGAGAGCAGGATGGGGGTCACGGCCCGGGCGCGGTGCCGCCGGATGTCGATACCGTGTTTTAAGCAAACCGTGACGGCATTCTCAGAGGGGGCGTTGTCCGGGACGGCGTGGAGCCCGGCCGATTCGACATGGAGAAAATCGTCTCCCATGAACATTGCCCCCGCGATGCCTTCCGCCATGGGACTCCTGCAGATGTTGCCGTAACAGACGAACAGGACGTTCATAACACTTCATATTTACAGAATTTTGGAGACTTGTCAACCGTATGATTCCGATGAAAAGGTGTGTTTCGGCTGAAAAACAAACGGGTTAGCGGGAATCCTGTGCTTTTAACGTCTCCTCCAACACATAAAGGGCCCTGTCGTTTTCCTCCCGGGTGCCCACCGTGATCCGAATGAAGGTGTCGAATCCCCAGATGGTGCCGGGACGGACGATCACGCCCTTTTCAAGGAGCCGCCTGAAAAGGACGTCGGCGTTTCGTTTCGTGTCGACGAGGACGAAGTTGGTGTGGGAAGGGACATGGAAATACCCCATCGTCTCGAGGGCGCGACAGAGACGGATTCTCTCCTCTTCCATGGCGCGAACGCGCGTCCACATCCGGTCGGCGTTTTCCAGGGCCGCGACGGCGGCCGCCTCGGCGATGCGGTTGACGTTGAAGGGTTGCCGCGCGTGGTGCATGTAGCGGATGAAGTCCGCCCGGCAGACGGCGTAGCCGATTCGCAGCCCCGCCAGGCCGAAGGCCTTCGAAAAGGTCCTAAGAACGATGAGGGGACGCCCGTGGCCGATGAACCGGATCCCGTCCGGGTAGCCGGGGTGGGTGACGTATTCGTGGTAGGCCTCGTCCAGGACGATGATCACCCCCTCGGGGACGGATTCGAGGAAGGTGGTGAATTCGGTTTCGGTGAAAAGGGTGCCGGTGGGATTGTTGGGATTGGGAAGGAAGACGAGCTTCGTTTTCAAGGTCACGCGGCGGGAGATGTCCACGAGGTTCACCCGGAAATCGGGGTCCAGGGGCGAAAAGACGGGAACGCCCCCCATGACACGGACGGCGGTCTCGTAGGCGTCGAAACAGTTGGCGACAAGGACGGCCTCTTCCCCCGCGTTGAGAAAGGTTTGACAAACGAGGAAGATGAGTTCCTA
>JALSPC010000097.1 GCA_026986155.1 bacterium | reverse complement strand
ACTCGCCGAACCGGTCGAGGTGATGCCCCCCGGCGAATGTCTCGTCACGGACGACACGTGGCGCGTCGCCACGGGCAGGGGGGCCCTCGACCTCAAGGAGGTCCAGTTAGCCGGGAAAAAACGCCATGACATCCGCACCTTTCTCAAGGGATTCAAACCCCGGGGACGTCTTCTGTTCTCCTGAAATATAAAACTACGTTGAAACCGACAAATCATAGAAATTTGAACGGCAATACTAAAAAGTTCTGTTTCGATATGGTATGATAGATCTCCGGAAGGAGGTAAACCTTGGCAAAAATAGATGTCCTGCTCGAATTGATGGTTCAGTATGAAGCCTCGGACCTGCACATCTCTGCGGGCACACCCCCTCTGCTTCGTATTGACGGTGTCCTGCAACGCATCAAGTATCACGACCTCTCCCCCAAGGAGACGGAGGTGCTTCTCCTTGAGATGCTGGATGAGGACCAGGTCGAGCTCCTCCAGGAAAGGAAGGACATCGATTTCGCCTACAACTTGGGTGAAAAGGCCAGGTTCAGGGCCAACATCTTCATCGAGAACGGAGGATACGCCGGAGCGTTCCGGATGATCCCGACGAAGTTGAAGAGTATCCGGGAGTTGAACCTCCCGGACGCCGTTCAGACCTTAGCGAGGATCAAGAGCGGCCTGGTTATCGTGACGGGACCCACGGGCTCCGGCAAATCGACCACGCTTGCGGCCATGATCGACCTTATTAATAAGGAAAAAAATTACCACATCATCACCTTGGAAGACCCCATCGAGTTCATCTATCCCAAGGAGAAATGCCTTATTCACCAGAGACAGATAGGTTTTCACGCCAACGATTTCTCCTCTGGTCTGAAGGCGTGCCTCCGGGAGGACCCGGATGTCATCCTCGTGGGGGAGATGCGCGACCTGGAGACCATACATCTCGCCCTGACCGCCGCGGAAACCGGGCTGCTCGTCCTGGCCACCCTCCACACCTCCAGCGCCCCTAAGACAGTAGACCGCATCGTGGACGTCTTTCCCACCTACCAGCAGCCGCAGGTGCGCACCATGCTGAGCGAGTCTCTGAAAGGAGTCATCGCCCAGCGCCTCTACCGGAAGGCGGACGGCCACGGCAGGGTCGCCGCGGTGGAAATCATGATATGCACCCCCGCGATTCAGAACCTCATCCGCGAAGGGAAAACCTACCAGATCTACTCGGTCATCCAAACCGGAACGAACATCGGGATGCAGACGATGGATTCCCACATCAAAAAGATGGTCCAGCAGGGAATCCTCTCGGCCTCGGACATGGAAGGATAAGCCCCACGGCATCAACGGAAATTGAATCTAAAAGATGGACGACGCGCGTCTGAAAAAACATCTTCTCGAAACGGGCCGGCTCAACAAGCCGGACATGATGAAGGCGGAAGACTATGCCTTGACGGCGAAGATTCCCCTGGAAAAGGCCCTGTTGTTCCTGGAGTTGATAGACTTCTCGGACCTGGGCAGCGCCCTTTCCGAGCTATACGGAGTCCCCTACCGTCCGCTCTTTGAAAAGAGCCCCCCGCCAAAAGCGAAAAAACTTGTTTCCCTGGAACTGGCCGAAAAATGGCGGATCTTCCCTGTCGATTTCGACCCGGAGAAAAGGGTCCTGACCCTTGCCATGAACGATCCCGAAGACATAGAAAAGACCTACATTCTGGAAGGAAACCTCTTTGCGCCCAACCGTGTCGCCTACACCGTTGCCCCCGAAATGGAGATCACAGAGGCTATCGCCCTGCACTACAAGGGCCAAAAAAACCTTCGGGACCGCCGCGAAAAGCTGGAACTCCCGGAAGACTTCACCATCCTTCCGGAAGAAATCAGGGAAACACCCTCCGCCTCTCCCGAGCTCCCCCCTACCCTCGCTCGTCGCATTCTCCTTCTCGAGCCTGAGTTGAACCGGGCGAGGGCGATCAGGACCCTCCTGGAACTGGAAGGTGCCAGGGGAATTATCTGGGTTTCCACTCTGAAGGACGTGAAAAAGCAGATCACGAAGAATACTTACGAAATCCTCCTGGTCAACGGCACCATCTTCAACCGCGGGGGAACCTGGGTGAAAACGCTGGAAGAGATTCGCCCTTCTCTCGAAATCTTCTATTACGACAGTCTGTCTCCCTTACTCCTCCAACAGGCCTATGCCTACGAGCAGATGAGCGCCGGCATGATCTCCATGGCGGATTTCTTCGTCGGACGGGTCTTGAAAAATCACCCCAAGCAGCTCTCCGAAATCCGCCTCTGCGCCAAGTACGGAAAACTCCTTGGGATGCGGATCGGCCTGAGCGGCGCGAAGGTGGACGCCATCGTCCTTTCCGCATGGCTGTCCGCATCCGAGCTTCGTCGGGGCTTTTTGGAAAGCGTCAAGTGCCCATATCCCCTCCGGGAAATCATGGAATTCGAAAAGACGTTGAAAAACCCGGTTCGAAAAAGGGAGGTCACCGTCTTTGGGATGGTGAAAAGTTACGTGGAGGCGTTGGCGGACCGTCCCGAGATTCGCGGTGACCTAAACGCCGCCCGCGAGGAGCTCCTCAAGAAATTTCCCTTTCCCGGGGACGAACCCATTCTCGAGTCCTTTTTGCATCTTCTCCGGGAAGACCAGCTCCTTCGGGATGTGGGCAAGGTCTCGGGTAGGGTTCTCATCGTGGATCCGGATGTCTTCGAAGACTCCGGCATCTATCTCCGCCTCTCAAACGACGGCTACCAGATCAAGATTGCCGATACGATTGAAACGGCCATGGAATACCTTTCCGATGTGCTGGTCGATGCCATCATCTCCGAAGTCAAGCTCCCGGACGGTGACGGCCTCGATTTCTGCCGAAAGGTAAAAACTGAGTTAAAATTTCAAGAAACCTGCTTTTTCTTCCTTACGGATAAGGCAACACCAGGTCTGGCCGCCCATTCGCTCGAGGCCGGAGCGGACGATTTTTTCCAGAAACCCGTTGACTTAGAGCTCTTGTCCCTCAAGATATCACGTGCCTTAGCCAAAAAAGGCAAAGGGAAGACACAACAAGGAGTCAGCGGTTCGCTCAATGACATGAGTTTGACAGACCTGGTTCAGATCCTCTCCGCTGGAGACAAGGACGTTCTCATCACCCTGGAGGGCGGCATGCGCAGGGGAAAGATATTTATCAAGCAGGGAGAACTCATCCACGCGGAAACGGTCAACGCCACGGGGGAAAACGCGTTCTACCAAATCATGGGCTGGAAAGACGTCAATTTCAGCGTGGTCCCCTACCACGAGTTCCCGGAAAGATCCATCAACATGTCCCTCATGTCACTCTTGATGGAAGGGGCCCGACTCATGGACGAGGCAGCCGCCGCGGCCCGGGAAGAACAAACATAGGGGAGCGATATGAAACAATCTGATGATATGCTGGCAATTTTAAAAATCACAAAGATTGAAAAATCAGCGGAATTAAAACTCACCCCGCCTGACAAAGAACTTGAGAGGATCACATTATTCATCAGCGAATATTCTCCGTTCCATTCTGGCCCTGAGACCATAGAAGAGCTTCTTAATCACGGCCCTTCGTTTATTCCCGTGAAGTTTTCCGACGGAATAATTCGTATCCTCAATCGAGACAAAATTCTTTACGTCAAGGAAATCGACCCTGTGAACAAACAAACAGAGCAAGAACTCAAGTTTCACTTTGTAGGTGGATCCACGCTCACGGCGGCAATCTTCGAACCTTTGCCGGAACGTTACGGACGAACCCTGGATTTCCTCAACAGCGGCAAAACCTTTTTGCCGGTGTCACAGAATTCCTATAGACTTTACATCAACAAGAAGAACATCATAAAGGTGGAGGAACTCTAAGGAAGGGATCGCGACAGGCAACCAAGGTTGCTCAGGCACCCCCCGGGATTTTCTTGCCACCGTTGCTGTGCCGGTATTTTATGACTCTCACCTTTTCGAGGGTGATCAAGCCTTCTTCCACGACCTTATCCAGGAAGGGAATCAGCTCCAACAGCCGTTCTTCCTTGTCCACCAGTTCAATCACGATGGGGAGGTCTTCGGAAAGCCTGAGGAATTTCGAGGTATGCAGTCGGCTGTCGGCCCCGAAGCCCATGATGCCACGAGTCACGGTGGCCCCCGCGAGGTTCATCTCCCGGGCCTTCAGAACGATTTGCTCGTATAGCGGCCTGCCTTTGTAATGATCATCCTCCCCGATGAAAATCCTCAAGAGCATCCCCTCTTCCGGTAATTTCATAGATTTTACCCCCCCTTAGCGAAAGATTGTCCACAGTTTCGCCGCCAGGAAAATCCCGGCGAGGACCATCGCAATTCCCAAGAGATTGTTCGTCAAGACATTCATCAAGGCTATTTTGACTTCACCATCCCGCAGGAGGTTCACCGTCTCGAACCCGAAGGTGGAAAAGGTGGTCAGGGCGCCGAGGAGCCCGATAAAGAGGAAGTCCCGCGTGCTCGGCGGGAAGATCGTCCGTTCGAAGATGACCCACAAAAACCCGATCAGAAAACAGCCCAGGATATTCACCACCAGGGTTCCCCAGGGAAACCCGCCATCCAGAACCCGATAGGCCCAACCTGAAATCCAGTAGCGCAGAAGCGCGCCGACGCACCCTCCCGCGGCGACCATGAGAAGTTTCAATATACCCTCCAGAACGTGGAATGACAGCTACATAGCACATCTTTAAAGAGAATAATACCACTTATTGAGAACCCAAAATCTGTGAAGGGTTTCGATTTGACGGCCCACTTCCGCTAATTGCTGGTTTCCAAGTTTATAAGGCGGCTTGGGGTCGGCGTGCCGGCTCAATTTTGTTCAAAATACCCTTTCCCCGAAACCTTGGACCAGGAAAGAGAGCGAGTCGGACGACCGGGCGGGGATTCATGCCCCGCCTTGGATAGGCGGGCTTCCCGTGACCCACGCGCGGGCTTGGCGGCCCGGGCAGGTCTCGCGGGGCTTCCCCTGGCGTTGTCCGTGAAAAAGGCGCGTTTCCCCGCGCGGTCGAAAATCCATCCTCCATCCAGCCCAGCCACCTACCGGAATAGGCGTAGATCGAACCGTCTTTAGCCAGCCAGCCATGCCACGGACTTGCCGGAATAGAGGTAGATGGAAGCGCCGCCCTCAGCGATGTAGGCGGTGGCGTGGCCAGTGGCATCGTAGAGGGAAATCACGCGGCCGGTTATTCCCGGGACGGGCGACAGCAAAAACAGACCCAGGGAGAGAAGGGCGATTCCAAGGGATCCGCCCCGGGGGCCTGCCGGCGCTTGGCGCTTTACCTGTGACGAGGGGGATGAAGCGTACATTATTCTACCGGTAGGTCAGGTAGAGGGCCACCCGCTCCAGGGGGGACAAGGGCTCCAATGCGAGGAAGGCGGCGGGGAAGGGATTGGTTTCCCCCTCGAGGACGAAGGCGATGTTGCCGCCCGCGTCCTTGAAAACGATTTTCCCGTTGGCAGGATAAACTACGAACTCCGTATTGGTTTCCCGATTATTGACGAGCACCTTTCCGTCCTCGATCTTCAGGTAGGCCAGCTCGGTGCCGTCCCCCAACTTGACCTTGTAATATTTCCTCGCCTTGAGGACATAATGCAGAAAATTCCCCTCCAGGTCTCGCAGTCTTATCTTGGTACCGTATCGCTTGAGGAAAACACCATCGGTGCCGCTCGCGTCAGTGATTTTGAGACGCTTGCCCTTTTTTATGCGTTTGTAGGTAAAATCTTGCCCCCCGATAAAAACCGTTGCGGAGTCCTTTACCTCCACCAAGACCTTGTCCCCCGATTTGAGGACCGGCATGGCCTCCGCGATGGTCACGGGCGGGGCCAGGGCCAAAATGGCAAGAGTGAGGACGAGAAATCCTGCCGACTTAAAAAGTTCTAATGTCCTTCGCCGCATGATTTTCTCCATATAGGATGTTGGAAAGTCCTCATCACCCCCCGATGCGGTGGAGCATCATTACGTTGGTAGGTTTCTTCTCTCCCAAAGGAGCCCCGGCCACGATGACGATGGGGTCTCCCTTGCGCACCATTTTCCTGGAAATCAGGATCTTCTCCACGTTTCGCAACATGGCGCCCACGGTTTTCACCTTGCCGATGTTTTGCGTGGAAATACCCCAGTTGAGCAAGAGCCGGGTCCGGACCCTGTTGTCCGGCGTGAAGGCGATAATCGGGGTCAAAGGACGGTACTTGGAGATAAGCCTGGCCGTCAAACCTGACTGGGTGAAAGCAACGATGGCCTTGGCTCTCGTGTTGTAGGCCGCCTCGCAGGCCTCCCGGCTGATGGTATCGGGGAAGGTATCATCGGCTTGGATGTGTTCAAGGAACCGTTCGCCGTATTTTTTGAGATGAGTTTCTGTCTCCACGATGATTTTCTTCATTGTTTGCACCGATTTGACGGGATATTTGCCCGAAGCGGTTTCCCCGGAGAGCATCACGGCGTCGGTGCCGTCGATGATGGCGTTGGCGACGTCCGAGGTCTCCGCCCGGGTCGGCGTCGGGTATTCCCGCATGGATTCAAGCATCTGGGTGGCGGTGATGACCGGGATGCCGTTCTCGATACACTTTCGGATGAGGACCTTCTGAATAAAGGGGACCCTTTCGGGACGCATCTCCACCCCCAGGTCCCCGCGGGCCACCATGATACCGTCCGTGACGGCGATGATATCGTCGATGACCTCCACCGCCTCCGGTTTCTCGATCTTGGCGATGACGGAGATATCCATCCCCGCCTTCTTGATAAGCCCCTTGAGCTCGGTAATGTCTTCCGGTGTACGAACGAAGGAGAGAGCGATGAAATCGACATGGTTTTTCAAGCCGAACGCCAGATCCTTTTTATCTTTCTCCGTGAGCGAAGGGGTGCTGAGTTTGGAACCCGGCAGGTTGATACCCTTGTGGGATTCCAGGATACCACCGTGCGTGACCCTGCAAACGACCGCGTCCGCCTGGGTTTCCTCCACCACCAGCTCGAGCATGCCGTCAGCAATAAGGATGCGGTCTCCCCGGCGCACGTCTCTCGGCAAGGGCTCATAGGAGGTCGAGACCATTTCTTTCGTCCCCTGCATGGGACGGGTGGTGATGGTAAATTGTTGGCCATTCTCGAGACGGACTTTCTCCCCTTTGATCACCCCGATTCTTATCTTGGGACCCTGGAGATCCTGGAGAATGCCGATGGGTTGTCGACGTCGTTTTGCGATCCTTCGGACGATCCGGATCAGGCGCCTGTGGGAGGCGTGAGTGCCATGAGAAAAATTGAGACGGACAATATCCACGCCATTTTCAACAAGCGCTTCAATGGCCTTCTCATCTGAGCTCGAAGGACCCAGCGTCGCGACAATCTTTGTTTTTTTCATGGTAATCCTTTGGCCAAGAGTTATTTCCTTATGAATATTGATAACAGGCTATGAGTTGAAAATCAAGGTTTCAAAGGGATTTCTGTTTTCCTTGCCTTTTGCCTTTTACGCCATTATATTTTCAAAAAGAAGAATTTTATAAGGAGGGTTTCATGGAGCTGAAGACGATACGTTTAAATATCCCCGAAGGATGCAACATCATTCTTGGCCAGAGCCATTTCGTCAAGACAGTTGAAGATTTGTATGAAACCATGGTGACGGCGCTTCCGTCCCCGAAATTTGGTGTCGCCTTCTGCGAAGCGTCGGGACCGAGAAAGGTGCGCCGGGATGGAACGGATCCCGACATGATCAAGGCGGCGGAGAAAAACGCGAAGGCGCTTGGGGCGGGGCATTCCTTTATCATCGTCATGAAGGACGGGTTTCCCATCAATGTCTTGAACGCCGTGAAGATGTGCCCGGAGGTCTGCCGTATTTACTGCGCCACGGCCAATCCCGTAGAGGTAATCATCGCCGAGACGGAGCAGGGGCGCGGGATCCTCGGCGTCGTGGACGGGGAGCCGCCCGTGGGAATCGAAACGGAAGAGGACGTGAAACAGCGCAAGGAGTTGTTGAGGAACTTCGGTTACAAACGTTAATCCACTGGGCCTCCGTAAGCATCGGTACGCTTTCGAAGACCCGATGAAGATGCAAGGAGGTGGTTTAAATGCCATTCGGTGATGGAACAGGACCACGCTGGGGCTCCGGCCCTGGAACAGGACGAGGCATGGGACGGGGGCGCGGTGGCGCCGGCAGGGGAATGGGTGGAGGAAACCGCCCGGGCTCCGGGCCCGGAGGTTTCTGCGTCTGTCCCAACTGCGGCTACAGGATGGCCCACACGGCGGGCAACCCCTGCTACCAAATAACGTGCCCGTCCTGCGGCGCTTCACTGATCAAAAAGTAGCGGCGTGGCAAAAACCGGAAGGGGGGACATGGTCCTTGCCCCGGTGGGCAGGGTCCATTCCCCCCTGAAAATCACGGGAACACGGAAAAGGGCGAGGGCGCGCGTCGAAATCTTCCCCGATTACCTGGACGGGCTCAAGGGGATCGAGGCGTATGATGAACTGCTGATCCTCTACTGGATGGACCGCCTGGAGGCCGAAGACCGGCAGGTGCTCATCGTTCACCCACGGGGGGATAAGACCCGTCCCATGCGCGGAATCTTCTCGACCCGGAGTCCATATCGCCCCAATCCCATCGGGATCTCCAGGGTCAGGCTCCTGGAGCGGAAGGGGAATTTCCTCGAAGTAGATGGGCTCGACGCGGTGGACGGCACCCCGGTCATCGATATCAAGAAGGTGGACCGTGACTATTGAAAGGTACTGTTTCTATTGCGGAACTCCCCTAAAAACCGTTAATGGCTCCAGGGAACATTTCCGTCTCGTTTGCCCCAACTGCCACGCGAAATTTTATAAGAATCCCATACCCGCCGTGGCGGCCCTGGTTTTGAAAGAAGGCAAACTCCTCCTCGTTCGGCGCGCGGCGCCGCCGCTCGAGGGGAGCTGGTGCCTGCCGGGCGGCTTCGTCGAAGCGGGGGAAGACGTTCGGGAGGCCTTGAGGCGTGAACTCTTTGAAGAAACAGGTCTTCACGCGAAGGAGGCGCGCCTGGTGGATGTCATCTCCTTCGTGAACGAAAACCCGGAGGGACGCGGCGTCGTTATCATCGGCTACCGGGTCGGGGCATTCGAAGGAAACCCGCGGCCCGGCGACGACGCGGAGGCCCTCAGGTTCTTTCCGCTCACGGAGCTGCCTCCCATCCCCTTTTCCTCCCACGTGGCCCTGATTGAAAAGGTAAAAGAAGGCAGGGCATGAAGCGGGAGACACGAAAAATAGGAAGAACCACGGTCACGAGACCGGTGATAAAGTTATAGAGATGGCTTGCGAGGAAACCCTGAATGGGGCCGTAAAGGCCCTTTTTGAAGGGGAGAAGGCGCCGGTGGTGGCCGCGGTCGCCTGGGCGCTCGCGCGCGTCCTGGAGGAGGGGCGTGTCAGCGCGCGCGAACTCCGGGCCCGGCCGGAGGGGGAGGACGCCCTCCTCCTGATGGACGAGTGGCGGCTACTGCAGCTCGTGGGGGGCAGCGCGACCAAGGCGTGGGAGGATACCAGCCAGTTGCTGGCCATGGGGCGGGATTTCGACCTGGACTTTCCCGCGTGGATCAGGGCCCTGGTCCGGCGCGCCTGTGACACGGAACGCCTCCAGGTCCGCCAGGCCCTTCTGGCCTTTTTCGCCGGCGAGGGCCATCCCGCGTGGAGCAAGTTGCCCGCCTTTCTCTTTGAGATGGCCCGCGCGTCGCAAAACGGTATCATCGACGCCGCGCGGATCAACCGGCTCCTGCGGGCGGCGCCCCTCGGGATTCCCGCGGACACCCTGATCGCCCAGATGAAGAGTTACGGGTGTATCAGTCCCCACCTTCGGGCCGATTTTTTCCGCATGCAAACCCCCCGCTACGAAATCCATCCGCTGCTGGTTCACGCGGCAACCCGCGAAGGAGACCCTCCCGGAGTGGCATCATGACGAAAGAGATTTACCTTATCTGTGACAATCGTCCCTACCGGGAGGGCATGATCCCCTCCTGGGGATTGTCCGTCGGCATCCGGGACGAGAAGGGGTGGACATTGTTCGATATGGGCGATGACCCGGGGACCTTCCTTCATAATTTCGCCGCCCTCGGTGGGGACATCCGGGAGGTCAGGCAGGTGATTTTCTCCCACCTGCATCACGACCACACGGGAGGCCTCGGGGCGCTCGCGGGCGCGGAAAGGGCGATCCCCGTCTATCTGCCCGAAATGATTTCCGATGGGGAGGAGGCCTCCCTGGCGAAACAGGGCCTCATGGTTCACCACGTCCCTCCCGGAGGGATCCGGCTTGAGGACATGTGGCTTTTGCCCCAGTCGCAGGGAAGTCCGCCGGAACAGCTGCTGGTCCTGGAGAGTGGAGGGGGGATCGTCCTGCTGACGGGATGCGCCCATTTCGGCATCGAAAACGCCCTGAAGACAGTCTGGGAGCGATTCCGGCGTCCCTTTGAGCTGGTGCTGGGAGGGTTCCACTTTGCCTTCCGTCCCTTCTCGGACCTCAAGAAAACCCTGGATCTCGTGCAAACCCTGCCCGTCAAAGGCATCGCCCCCTGCCACTGCACGGGGGACAAGGCCATCGAAACCTTCGCGAGGATTTTCCCGGACAGGTTTTTCCGTGTGGGAACGGGCTGGGAATATGATATAAGGGCCTCGTTACCATCAAAAGGAGGACTCAGTGAGCGCGTATAAATATCTCTACGGCCCCGTGCCGTCCCGGCGCCTGGGGGCGTCTCTCGGGATCGACCTGATCCCGAAAAAGGTCTGCAGTTACGACTGCATCTACTGTCAGATAGGCAAGACCACCAACCACACCCTGAAACGGAAGGCCTATTTTCCCACCGAGGCGATAAAGAGGGAACTGGAAGCGTTTCTCGACGACCCGGAAAACGGGGGCCGCGTGGACATCCTTACCTTTTCCGGATCGGGGGAACCCACCCTGCACGCGGGGATCGGGGAGCTGATCCGCTTCTTGAAAGGGCGCACGGAGATCCCCGTGGCGGTGATCACGAACGGATCACTCCTCTGGGACCCGAAGGTCCGGGAGGACCTGCTGCCGGCGGACCGGGTGGTCCCGTCCCTGGACGCGGTGACCCCCGGGTCCTTCGAGGCGGTTAACCGCCCCGCGGCGGGGCTGCCCGTATCGAAGGTCATCGAGGGTCTGAAGGCCTTCCGCGGGGAATACAGGGGAGAGTTATGGGTCGAGGTTTTGCTTTGCGAGGGCGTCAACGACGCGGACGCGGATCTTGCCGCCCTGAAGGCGGTCCTGGACGACATCGCGCCGGACAAGATACAACTCAACACCGTTGTGCGCCCTCCCTCGGAGGTCACGGCAAAACCCTTGTCTGAAGAACGTCTGAATCAAATCCGGAGCCTTTTGGGACCGCGGGCGGAGGTGATCGCGTCGTTTGACGCCTCGAAGATTTCGGCCTATCATGAGGCGACGGAAGAAGAAATCCTGGCCATCGTGAGCCGAAGGCCGGAAACTGCCGAGAAGATGAGTCAAAGTTTGGGGCTTCACCTCCATGAGGTGGAGAAATACCTGACGGCGCTTTTGAACAAGGCCAAGATCCGCCCCGTGAGGCAGGGGCGTGACATCTATTACGAATTGGTGAGGAATTAAAAATGGATCATGAAAAGATTACCCGTTACGTGACGGAACCCCGCTTGCTTGGGGAGATTGAAAACGCCG
>JALSPC010000096.1 GCA_026986155.1 bacterium | reverse complement strand
ATAACCCAGGTTCCTGGAAAATCAGGAAAACCAGGGACCACCGATTCTTACTTTATGCTCCCAGAAAAGAGGGGAAGGATGCCATCCCCATCCCGCACCCGGCGGCGATCTATCGCGAAAGGGGCTCCTATAAATTCACAGCGACCCTCGTCCCTCCGAAAGGATTCAATGCCATCCCCAATGACGACACCTTAACCAGTCAACTCTGTGAGGTCAGGGAGTTCAAAGATATTTATGACGAAATCGCGCATACCGTCTTCCTGCCAAGCTACGAATTTTTGCTTGAGGCAATCGCAGGCTTCGGAGAAGAGATGGGCCCCATCTTCAAAAATCAATCCCTCCCTATTAATCTTGCGCTAAACAGCGAGAATCTCGTTTCGGATGTTTTGGCGAAGGATTATGTCTCCGCGTTTTTCGATATCTTCGGCGCCTACGGTGCTGTCGTGGATAAATACAAAAAATTATCCAAAACAAAAAAATTGATCATTAAGTTCGGCACACTCGCCGCTTACGGCCACACACTGTTAGAAAAACTGCCGGATCTGTTTCATGCGGTGTTCCCCGCGCGAGGCGCCGCGCCGGAGAAAACTTCGCGAATGAAAGGCTTCAAATCGGAGAGAAGGCGGTCGGCGAATGACGCAAACACAGGAAAAATCCTTCAAATCCTCCAGACTGCCGTCAAGGGAATGAGGAAGTATTATCTCGTCATCATTCAGATGGATGGGATTACTCGGTCCGCGGCATACCTGGAAGATGGAACCCCCTTGCGGCGTTTGCCTCAAAAGATTACAAAAGCCACCAGCCCATACCAGAGAATCGACGCGGGTAAAAGGGTTACAGTTATCAGCGCGAACCTTTACGAAAAGATCGTCCTGGATCTCAGCGGTGACAAATTCGGCAAGTTCTTTATCGTCACTCCTGATCGCATCGCGGCCTACAGAGCCCCAGGAGGAACCTGGACATCTACCATCGAAGTCGATGGCACCGGCCGCGCGGCCGTCAAAACGGGAGGCCATCCTCTCGTCCCGGTATCGCCAATCTCCGGCCGTGTCAACGGTGTTTACTCCCACCCCAAAAAAGTCCTCCCATTCCGCTCGGCAGGGACGTCGGACACCTTCCACGCCTCCCACGGCCGTTCGGTGAAGACTTTTCCACTGAATATCGCCGGGACCTGGCGGACGACCTTCGGAAAAATGATTCTATACCAGCACGGAAACGTGATTACCGGACATTACGCCCACGATAACGGAAAAATTGTGGGATTTCTGAGAGGAAATGTCCTTATGGGAAAGTGGAGCGAGGCCCCGACCTACAAACCTGATCACGACGCGGGGCGCCTCAGGCTCGTCTTTTCGCGCGACGGACAGACTTTCAATGGGAAATGGGGATACGGATTCGAGGAAAAATCCTGGAACGGAAACTGGTCCGGAAAAAAGGGGGAGTAGGAATCCCGTTCGCTCGGGGATCCCGGTCTGGATGGAGCTCTCTTATTGATTTCCAACCCGTGTTGTGATACCCAAAAACCGTAAGCGGGGCGTAGCGCAGCCTGGTTAGCGCGCCTGCCTTGGGAGCAGGAGGTCGGCCGTTCAAATCGGCTCGCCCCGACCATTTCCACGAAAAAGGAGTCGCGCATGGGATTGTCTGAGAGAATCGGAAGGATCAAGCCCTCCCCTACCCTGGCAGTATCCGCCAAGGCCAAGGCCATGAAGGCCCAGGGGATCGACGTGGTCAGCTTCGGCGCAGGGGAGCCGGATTTCGACACGCCCCGGCACATCAAAGAGGCGGCCATTCAGGCCATCCGGGACGGCTTCACCAAATACACCCCCGCCTCAGGCATCGACGAGCTGAAAGTGGCGGTCTGCGAGAAATTCGCCCGCGACAACGGGCTCACCTTCGACAAGTCCCAGGTGGTCATCTCCTGCGGCGGGAAACACGCCTTCTACAATCTGGCCCAGGTGCTCCTCGACCCCGGGGACGAGGCGATTATCCCAGCCCCCTACTGGGTCTCCTACCCCGACATGGTTCGCCTGGCCGGGGGCACACCCGTCATCGTGGAAACACACGAGGAAAACGGTTTCAAACTCACCCCGGACCAGTTGGACGCGGCGCTCACGGACAAAACCAAAATCGTGGTCATCAACAGCCCCTCCAATCCCACCGGGGCCGCCTACACGAAAGAGGAATTGAAAGCCCTAAGCGAGGTCATCCTCACGTATCCGAACGCCCATGTCATCTCGGACGAGATCTATGAAAAGATTGTCTATGACGGCTATACCTTCACCTCCATCGCCAACTGCGGGGAGGACATCCTTGGACGCACGGTGATTATCCACGGGGTCTCCAAGACCTACGCCATGACGGGATGGCGCATCGGGTTTACGGCCGGGGACACTGGCATCATCAAGGCCGTCTCCATGCTCCAGAGCCAGAGCACCTCCAATCCCACCTCCATCGCCCAGAAGGCGGCGGTGGCGGCGCTCAAAGGCCCCCAGGAGCCGGTGGATGAAATGGTCCGCGCCTTCCACGAGCGGCGGGATTACGCCATCTCGCGCCTCAACGGGATGGAAGGGGTCACCTGTTTCACCCCCCACGGCGCCTTCTACGCCTTCCCAAACTTGAACGCTTATATGGGAAAGACTTACAAGAACACCCGGATCGATTCGGGCTTCGACCTGGCGGCCTATCTCCTGGACGAAGCCCGGGTGGCGGTCGTCCCGGGCGACGCCTTCGGGAAGAAGGGCTACCTGCGCCTTTCCTTCGCCACGTCCATGGAGGAGATCAAGAAGGGACTGGACCGGATCGAAGAAGGGTTAGGAAAGCTGAAGGGGTAGACTCCCAGGGCACGCAGATGGGAAAAATTCAATAGTTTTCAACGTTTCATTATTCAAAAGATCACACAGCCTTCTGGAAATCGGGCGGCAAAACCTCATGTGGGATCGGGTTCGTATCATTTCTCCGCGTCATC
>JALSPC010000095.1 GCA_026986155.1 bacterium | reverse complement strand
CGGAGTCTGACCAGAAGGCTATCTACAAGGTCATCAATAAGTTAGAGGACTATTACGAAAGACGGAAGGCGACAAAGTTCATCGATCTCTTCAGCCAGCGGAAGTTCTTCAACTACATTGCCTTCAAGGAGGCCGTTGAAGGGGATTTCGACCTCTACAAAGACATCCGCCTGAAGCGGACCGACGAGAGGCTGTATCTGGCGGAACGTAGGGCCATCTATCAAGCCACCTGGGAAAAACAGTACCGCCCGTCGCTCAACGCCCCCTTTCAGAAGCAGCGGGGGCAGGTGAGAATCATGCTGGAGAAATTCGGGGACAAGTGGAAGATTATCGACATGCAGGGGTATCCCATCTTTGGAACCAGCGGCATCACCATGCCCGATCTCACTGTCGAGAACGTTTGGATCATGGGGGGCGGACGGCGGATCATCGGTGTGGTCGAGAACATCGGCCCGGGCGACGCCAAAGGCTTTTACGTGGGGTTTTACGCGGGAAACACCTTCCTCGGGAAGGCCTTTGTGGCAAGCCTGGTGAAGGGACAGACGAAGAACATCAGCTGGGTCTGGACACCGGATCCCGGCCGGAGACTCTCGGACATCCGGGTTGTGGCGGACGTAACCCACAAAATCAAGGAATTGCGTGAAGACAACAACGAGGGAAAGGTCCCCATCAAGCCCGGGAATACCACCTACTGCGTGGACCTTGCCATCGACGACAAGGGGCTCTATGTGCCCTCTCCTATCCAGCCGGGTTTCCCGGTCATGGTGGGGAATACCGCCACCAAGGCGCCAAAGGGGGATGTGAAGACGGTGAAGGTGGGCGACAAGGTAAGAATCTGCGTGGAGTTTCGCAATATTGGCGGCCTGAACGCCACGAAGGTTCCCGTAGGGGTTTATTACGTCACGGAACGTCCCGACAAGACCGTCCAGATTTTTAACCGCGTCTATCCCCAGGTGCCCTCGAAAGGGAAGATCCGCTTCTGCTTCTTTTGGCGGGTACCCAATCTGGAGCGAAAGCCATCGCCGAAGACCCGCCGGTATATCCGTGTCGTTCTGGATCCAGACAACAGCCTTCCGGAGTGCAGCGAGGCAAACAACATGACGGAACAGGAGATCGCGATTGTGAGTTCCGCGAGAGGGCACGATGGGATCTTGACCGCGGAAAACGACATCGTTTTGCCCCCGGGGGTTTGTCCCCTTAACGGGGTAATCGACCCGGTTGTGGAGGTGAAAGATCAGGACCTGGCAGGGAGCAATCGCGTCCAGGTGACCATGACGGCGGACACGGGAGATCGCGAAACCTTTTATTTGAACAGTGTTTCACCGGGTGTTTTCAGGCGGAACCTCTTCCCGGCATGCCGATTGCCCCTTGTAACGCCTCCGCCACCCGTTCCGGGGAATGGGAGGTTGGAGCTCCGGGGCAACGGCGGTGTTATAACCGTAAAGTATGTGGATCAACTCGATTCGCAGGGACGAACGGTGACTCGGACGCGTCAGATCCATTACACCCCTTGAAATCCTGGGAAGGAAATGGCACCTTGTAAATTGTGGAAGGTGCAACCCCATGAAAAAACCGGCCTTCGTCATCGCCGCGACAAACAGCGGCGCGGGGAAGACCACCCTCACACTGGGGATCATGGCCGCGCTGAAAAGGCGCGGCCTTGTCGTCCAGCCCTTCAAGGTGGGCCCCGACTTCATCGATCCCGGCCACCATACCGCCGTGACGGGACTGCCCAGCCGGAATCTGGACGGCTGGATGCTCTCAAGGTCCTACAACACGACTCTCTTTTCCCGCCTAATGGCAAGGGCCGATTGCGGCGTGGTCGAGGGTGTTATGGGGCTTTACGACGGATTTTCCCCCGTTTCGGACGCGGGGAGCACGGCGGAGCTGGCCAGGTGGCTGAGCCTGCCGGTGCTGCTCATCGTGGACGCGGCGAGCATGGCACGGAGCGCCGCGGCGGTGGTCAAAGGGTTTGCTGAATTCGATAAAAACCTGCGGTTCGCCGGCGTCATCTTCAATCGCGTGGGGTCACAAAGCCATCTTTCCATTCTGAAAGAGGCCGTTTCCCATTACTGTGATGTCCCTTGTCTCGGAGGGCTGGTCCGGGACACGTGCCTAGTCATGCCGGAGCGCCACCTGGGCCTTGTGACCTCGGAGGAGGCAGCCCTCTCCGGGGAGAGGTTGGACCACCTGGCCGGCGTCGTGGAGAACCACCTTGACCTGGATGGCCTGCTTCGTGCCTGCGAGGTGCCCATTCCGGATATTCCGGTGGAAGATGCGCCCGCCGGGAAAACACGGGCGCGCATCGCCGTAGCGCGGGACAAGGCATTCTGTTTCTATTACCCGGATAACCTGGAACTGCTTGAGCGCGCGGGGGCGGAGCTCGTCTTTTTCAGCCCCCTGACGGATGAAAGGGTCCCGGAAGGGTGCCACGGTATTTACATCGGGGGCGGATACCCGGAGGTCTTCGCCGAGGCCCTCGCGGGGAACGGGGCCATGCGGGAATCGCTTCGCCGGGCGGGAGAGAAGGGGTGTCCCATCTACGCTGAGTGCGGGGGGCTGATGTATCTCAGCCGGGGCATCGTCACGGAATCGGATAAGCGTTTTCCCATGGTGGGGCTGCTGCCCTTTTCAACCCGGATGCTTTCAAGGTTCCGGGCCCTGGGCTATCGCGAGATCCGCTTGCTGAAGGAAGGCCCCCTTGGCCCCGAAGGTCTCCTGGCGCGGGGCCATGAGTTTCACTACTCCGAGATCCTGGAGCAGGGTGAAACGGGTTGGGAGCCCCTTTACAAGGTCGTCGGACGGAGGAAGGGCGAGGCGCGCGGGGAAGGCTACCGGATCCATAACACCCTTGCCAGTTACATCCACCTCCATTTCGGCAGCAACCCGGAGATCGCGCAAAACTGGATCGATTACTGTCTCAAGAAGAATCGCCCGACACCCTGAGCTTGCCGCCGCCCCTTTGCCTTACATCCTTGA
>JALSPC010000094.1 GCA_026986155.1 bacterium | reverse complement strand
TTCTTCGCCTGAGCCACCCAGTTCTTGACCTGGGATACGGTCGGAATCTTTCGCACGAGTTTCTTTGCCTCATTCACCTCGGCCATTTTCGCCTGGAGGTTTTCGGGATTCCTCTGGGCCAGCTCCGGAACGCTATCCACACCCGCCGCCTCGAGGAGGTCCGCATACTGGGTGCTGACGCCTTTAATCCGCGTCAGGTCCGCCCGATTGACCCAATTAAGGATCAGCTTTTCGCTGATGCCGGTCTTTTCTGCCATCGCCTTCCGGCCTTTTTTGTCGGCGCACTTTTTTAGAAAATTCTCCAGCGAGGTCACGCCCGCCTTTTCCAATTTCGCCGCGTAAGCTTCACCGATTCCTTCGATTTCCGACAGTTTCGCCATCTTTGTTCTCCTTTCATGCCTTTTGGAACCTCAGTCCCGTTAAACCTTGACGGCTCCGCAAAAAGTCCAATTTCCATGGCGCTTTTTACTTTGCCTTAAAACATGAGTTATAATTATGAGACCATCAACTTTGATGTTAACCCAAACTCATGTTCTGCCAGGAATTACCCTCCAGTCTTTTCTATCCCCATTAAAGATATTAATAATTAGTTTTATATTATATGAAAAAATTTATGTCAATAGTCACGTTCACGGAACCTGCGTTTCAGGTTGAAAATTTATATTCCATTCTCCATTTTTCCTTTAATGAATGTTTTCGCGCTTGAAATAATGTCATCAATAAACGTTTTGAACTGGATGAAAAAAACAGACCCTTTTCAAATTCGTTTTTCGTGGTATAATGGAAACAGCGACTTAAAGATGGAACTACCTTTTTTCCATAAGAATCTCCTGGGGATCGAGGGGCTTCGTGTTGAAGAGATAAGGTCACTCCTAAACATGACCACGGCCTTCAAGGAGATTTCAAGGCGGGAAATCAAGAAGGTTCCTACCCTGCGGGGCAGAACCATCGTCAATCTTTTTTTTGAGCCCAGCACGCGGACGCGCACCTCTTTCGAACTGGCGGCCAAGCGGCTTAGCGCCGACGCCGTCAATATTTCCTCTTCCACGAGCAGCGTGGTTAAAGGGGAAACCCTCATCGATACGGTCAAGAACCTTCAAGCCATGCATCCCGACCTCATCATCATGAGGCACAGCGCGGCGGGCGCCCCCCATTTCCTTGCCCGCCATATCGAAACGCCCGTCATCAACGCGGGAGACGGGGCCCACGAGCATCCAACCCAGGCCCTGCTGGACCTCTATACCATGGAGGAGCACGGGGGAGAAGTGCGGGGCAAGACTATCGGAATCGTGGGAGACATTGCACACAGCCGGGTGGCCCGTTCCAATATACTCTGCCTTACCAAGATGGGTGCGAAGGTTATCGTTTGCGGCCCACCCACTCTTATCCCTAAGGGAATCGAGGCCATGAAGGTGGAGGTCGCCTATGACCTGGACGCGATTCTTCCGCGGCTTGACATCATCATGATGCTTCGCATCCAGCTGGAGCGGCAGCGAAGAGGGCACTTCCCCTCCATTTCCGAGTATTCCAAATTCTACGGCCTCAATCGAAGGCGCCTGGAGCGCTGCAAGCCGGAGATCCTTGTTATGCATCCCGGGCCCGTCAACCGGGGGATCGAGTTGGAGCCCGACGTGGCGGACGGGTCGCGTTCGGTGATTCTCGACCAGGTGGAAAACGGCCTGGCCCTTCGCATGGCCCTTCTTTACATCCTTGCCGGTGGGAGGCGCGATGATTCTTAAGGATGGGATCGTTTTCGACCCCGCGTCCGGAACCCGGGCGGTGATAGATATCTTCATCAAAGATGAGCTTATCGAGAAGATCGGGCCGGAACTGGCGCCTCGGTTCCAGGGTGAGGAGATCTTCGATTGCGCGAATCTCTGGATCTTTCCCGGGCTGGTGGACATGCATGTCCATCTCCGGGAACCGGGGTATGAATACAAGGAAACTATCGAGACAGGCACCCGGGCCGCGGCGGCCGGGGGTTTTACCACCGTTGCCTGCATGGCCAACACCCTGCCCGTGAACGACACCCCCTCCGTTACCCGCTACATTCGGGAGAAGGCGGAAGCCCAAGGCGTGGTGGAGGTCCTTCCCATCGGGAGCGCCACGAAAGGTTTGAAAGGGGAGCAGCTGGCCGAGATGGGCCTCATGCGGGAGGAAGGGATCGTGGCGGTGTCCGATGACGGGTTTCCTATCCGGAATGCGGGCATCCTTCGCCTCGTTCTGGAATACGCCAGTCGCTTCGAACTGCCCGTTATTGATCATTGTGAGGATCTCGTCACGTCGGAGGGAGGGAGTGTCCACGAAGGAAAGACAGGGACCCGAATGGGGCTCAAGGGGATTCCGTGTGTCTCCGAGAGTATGGTGGCGGCCCGGGATATCCTCATGTCCCAGTGGATGGAGGTGCCAATCCATATCGCCCACGTGAGTTGCAAGGCCACTATCGACATGATTCGCTGGGCAAAGATCCAGGGGATCCCCGTAACCTGCGAGGTCACGCCCCATCACCTTGCCTTGAACGTTGACGATCTCTTCCTCTCCAATTACGATGCCTCCTTCAAGGTCAACCCGCCCCTGAGGGCGGAAGAGGACCGCGTGGCCCTGCTGGAGGCGCTGAAAGAGGGGGTCATCGATTGTATCGCGACGGACCACGCTCCCCATGACCCGCAGGTCAAGATGGTAGAATTCGAGTATGCCGCCAACGGCATCTCCGGGCTGGAAACGGCCTTGCCGCTGGTGTTGGAGGCGGGGAAGCAAGCGGAGATCCCCCCCCTCGTTCTCCTGGAAAAGATGACCGTGGCGCCGGCCCGTATTCTGGGAATCGACCGTGGAACCCTGGAACCGGGAAAACTCGCCAACCTGACCATTTTCGATCCGGACGAGGCATGGACCGTCGACCCGTCGGCATTTTTCTCCAAAGGGAAAAACACCCCCTTCGCGGGGAGAACCCTTACGGGAAGGGTAAAGGCGACCTTTTTCAGGGGGAAGGCGGTCTTTTTAGACAGGGGAAACCCGTGGGGATTGATACCCGTTTGCGCGAAAGAGGGATGAGAGGGTCCTTTTGGATTTTCCCTGAAGACGCCAACGATATCCGGGAGGGATTTGCGTGGGGTGGTTTCAAGATTTTTTGAGAATATTTACGGGGGAACGTGAATCTCCCGTGTCCGTTACGGAAGAGGATATCCAGGAACTCATCGATATCGGTGAAAAAGAAGGGCTTCTGAACGAGGAAGAACATGACATGATCACCGGGGTCTTCGAGTTCAAGAAGACCATGGTGAAGGAGGTCATGGTTCCGAGAACGGAGGTCGTGGCCGTTCCGAAGGAAACTCCCCTGGCGGACTGGATTTCCCTCGTTATCAAAGAGGGACATTCCCGCGTGCCCGTTTTCGACGAGACCCTGGACAACATCGTCGGCATCGTCCATGTCAAGGACCTTTTCCAGTTCTGGGGAAAACCCGAGTCAGAGTTCAGGCTGGGTACCATCCTTCATTCCCCCCATTTTATCCCAGAAACCCGCCGCCTGGAGGAGCTTCTGAAGGACTTCAAGCTTTGGCGCGTCCATATCGCTGTCGTGGTGGATGAATACGGCGGCACCGCAGGGATCGTGACCATTGAAGACCTTATCGAGGAGATCTTCGGGGAGATAGAGGACGAGTTCGATGAAGTGGAGCAGAATCCTTTCCAACCCCAGGAGGATGGGTCCGTGCTCGTGGACGCGGGCGCCGAGATAGAGGATTTCCAGGAATATTTTGGTCTTCCTGAGGAGAAGGGAAAATACGAAACCCTCGGGGGACTCATCTTCGAGCTGACGGGGAAGGTTCCGCTTCCGGGGGAGTCTTTCGATTACAAGGGGCTGACCCTGGTTATAGAGGAGGCGGATCCAAAACAGATTCACACTGTCCGCGTGATCCCGGCAAAGGGTGGGAAGAAGGCGGTAACGTCGTAGCGTCGGCCGTGGCCAACTGACCGCAGGCCGCGGAGATATCGTCTCCCCGGCTGTCCCGGATGATGGCCGTCATGTGGGCGTCCAGCAGGATCTTCTGAAACTTCAGGATCGTCGCATCGGAAGGACGCGCAAAAGGGATTCCTTCTGTCTCGTTGAATGGGATGAGGTTGATCTTGACCTTGACCCCGTGAAAGAGCTTGACGAGGGCCTTCGCGTCCTTCTGTCTGTCGTTCACGTCTTTCAGAAGAACATATTCGAAGGTAATGCGCTCCCGGTTGCGGAGGCTGATGGTTCGGCACGCCTCAAGGAGGCGGGCGATGGGGTATTTTCGGTTGATGGGCATCAGGCGGTCGCGAATTTCGTCGTCCGCCGCGTTGAGAGAAACGGCAAGACGAAAACGCTTCGTGATGTTCCCCAGGCCCGTGAGTTTGTTCACCAGACCGCAGGTGGAGACGGTGAGCCGGCGGTGGGAAAATTGCAGTCCCTCCGCGCTTCCAAGGATTTCGATAGCCTTCAGGGTGTTTTCCAGGTTGTCCAGGGGTTCGCCCATACCCATGAAGACGATATTCGTTACCTTGCGCCTGGGGCCGATGTGGGTGTTGACCTGGCAGACTTGGTCCACGATTTCCCCCGCGCTTAGGTTCCGGAACCATCCCATCCTCGCCGTCTTGCAGAAGGCGCAGCCCATCCGGCATCCTACCTGGGTGGAGACGCACAAAGTCAGCCGGGGGGGGTCGGGAATCAGGACTCCCTCCACCGCTTTCCCGTCGGCGAGGCGGTAGAGATACTTAACGGTGCCGTCCCGAGAGGTCTCCGCGGTCACGATGGATACCGACTCTGGGATAAAGGCGGCGTCGAATTTTCGCTGGGAAAGTTTGGAAATATCTGTCATCCTGGAGAAATCTGTCACGCCTTTCTGGTAGATCCACTTGAAGAGCTGCGTGGCACGGAACCGGGGCTCGCCCATCCGATTGAGGATCTCGACGAGTTCGTCCTTCGTGTGGCCTTTCAGGTCATAGATTTGAGAATTCATTTTTTTCTCGAATGTATAAGAATGTTTTTGATTTTATTACAACAGACCCGAAAGAGAATCAATCAATCTCGCGCAAATTCTGCGAATCACGTTTCACGCGAACACCGCGCGCATAATGCGAGGGATCATGGAAAATGCGCGTTTGTGGAATTCAACACTTTTGAAATATATCTTTCCGATGTCTACCGGCGATGGTTCGGGACACGACGGGATCAATCCTTGATTTCAATGAATTCAAACAGGTCCTTTCTGTGTCTCAGCGCCGCAAGAAGCGCCTTTCGATTTTGGGAGCTCGAAACCGACAGGGTATAGACGCCGGACGTCCCGGGACCTCCAGCGATTTGCCCATGGATCTTGGTCAAGAAAGCCTGGATGTCCCCGATACGCGCCTCCGGGTTGAAGACGACGTTCAGGGAGATCCCGCCCGACAGGGCGGCCGCGGGCCCGGACAGGGTGTGGTAGGCGGCCATCCTTTTCGATTGATGGAGGATGATCCCGGCCTGGAGGACGATGACCAGGACGGCGAGGGCGGTGGCGAACCTCAGCCTCGGCGGCGTGAGCCATCCAGCCAGTCCTTCGTAAAAGGCAGCAAGCCGCTCCTTGAAGGCGGGAGAGGACTTTTTCTCCTCCGTCTCGATCCGTCCCAAGATGTTGCTCAAAAGGGCGTCGCTGGGGGCGGGGATTCGGCTCGCGTCTTCCCGGACCATGCCGGCAAGGGACTCGAACTGCGCCAGCTCTTCCGCGCAGGCCGGGTTTTTTTCGAGGAAGGTTGCTATCTCTTCCCGCTTGTCGGACGGGCATGTTCCGTTGGCGATAAGGGGGAGGTATTCCCGGATTTCCTCCGGGCAACGATCCAAACCGGAGATGTTTCGTGGGGTATTCATGGCGCGTAACTCCTTTTGTCGATGGATAGATAGTGTCCAAGCAGTTTTTTCGCGTGGAAGATTCGGGACTTGATGGTGCCGACGGGGCAGCCGGCGATTTGCGCGGCCTCTTCGTAAGTAAAGCCAAGGTAGAAGATCATCTCGACGGCCTCCCTGTGTTCCAGAGATAGGCGCCCGAGGGCGTAACGAATATCCTCGCGCGCGTCGGTTTGGTCTCCCGAATCGCTGGAAAGGTTCGCTTCATCGATGTTCGTGAAGTGATGTCTATTCCTGTAATATGTCAAAACCTTGTTTCGGGTGATGCCGAAGATCCAGGTGGACAAGGGGGAGTCTCCCTTGAAACTGCCGGCCCTTTCCCAGATGGTGACGAAGACGTCGCTGGTAATATCGTTGGCAGTCTCGAAATCGTTCGTCAGCTTATATGCGAAACTGAAGATTCTTTTGTGGTAGGATTCAAACAATTGTTTCAACGCCTCCTTGTCCTTACGGGCCACTGCCCGGATCAGGGCCGTTTCCAAGCGCGTTTCCGATTTCTTTTTCGCCCTTTTGTTAGTAAGTGCCATTTTCCCCGAAAAAGTTCATTTTAAAAAGGTTTCATTAGGAATCTTTGAAAGGATGAGAATCCCCGCCCCCATCTCGTCCGGCGGATGCCGGGGAGGCCTGAAGGCCGCGGCACGCAGAAAGGCGAGCGGGTCGAAAGATACCGATTTCGTCTCACCGGCGAGGCGGAGGGCCAGGATTCCCGTGACGTAGGCGGCCGCGAAGGAGGTTCCTGTATAGAAATTATAGCGGTTTCCCGGCTTCAGGGAAAAGACATCAACCCCCGGCGCCGCGATATCGACGAAACGTCCACGGGGCGCGTGGGGGTAAAGGTTCAGATCCCGGTCGACGGCCGTGACGCCGATGACGCCGGGATAGGCGGCGGGATAAGACGGCGGGGCGCGCGGTCCCCCGTTGCCCACCGCCGCTACGACGGTAATGCCCACGGAGATGGCCCTTCGGATGAGCTTTTCGATGATCTTGTCCCTGGGACCCCCGATGCTGATGTTGATGATGTGAACGCGTTTCTGGATCGCGTAGTCCAGGCCTTCCGCCAGAGTGAAGGAATCGGTGGTCGCCTCGATGGCGGAAGGGGAAACGCTTTTGCACACCTTGATGGCATGAACCTTCGCCCCGGGGGCCAGTCCCATGATGCCCTTACCGTTTCCCGGAACCGCGGCGATGATGCCGCAAAGGGCCGTTCCGTGGATGTCCGAAAGAAACCTACCGAGGCCCTCCCCGGTGAAATCGACCATTTCGATTTTTTTGCCGTTTAGATCTTCGTGGTGGATGTCCACCCCCGTGTCCAGGAGGGCGATATGGATTCGCCGGCCGGCGCACGAAGATTGCAAGCTCAAAAGCCTTTGCGGGGGTTGAACCCCATACTGGCGGGAGGCGTAAGGGTCTCCCTTTCCTCCGAAGGTCCTGTAGGTGTGGCTGGCCTGGAAACTCTTGATGATTTTTCGGGCGATAAGCCTTTCCGCCAATCTTTTCAACCGGGCCGCGTCGGGGGTTTGAATAGAGAGAATTACCGCATTCAGGGATTTGAGACGCTTGGTCTTCACGATTTTGAATCCCGGCGCCTCTTTCAGAAGGATGTCCTTCAAGCGGGGCAGCTTCTTGGCATCGGCCATGAAGATGAAGGTCTTAACCTGTCTCTGCTCGCGGGAAGATTTCTGAGAAGATTTGGTAGGGGAGGGTGGGGAAGCTGTTTTGAGTGCGATACCCGGCGGGGCCTTTCGCGCGGCCGCTGCGGCCCGGCAGGTCTTTTTCCCGTTTCCCTTTTTTGCTTCCCGCACATGGGAATGATGCTTTCTCGGGACGTATTCGATGACGACGCGACCGATGACCGTCCTTTTCCCGCGGGTTTGTATTGTGAGGGGATACGTTCCCGGGGGGACATTCACGGTAGGGATAAGGATTTCCCCTGGTCGTTTGTCATATTTTGGGAAAACCCTGCGTCGGCCGATGTAGAATATCGCTCCCTTTGCCGTGAGGGCATGATCTCTTACGATAATCTTGACAGGCTTTCCTTTTGCGACGCGCTTTTTGGGGATGCGGAGGTTTTCAGCGACGCGGGACGGTGAAAGGCGTGAGATTGTTTTGGGGTGTCGCTCAATGGTTTTGACGGAAGGCTTTGCGTGTTTTTTCGATGAAACGCGGGAAATATTTTCAGGCCGCAAAACCCCTTCTTTCCTCGTCGGGGTGTATCGGGCCTTTCCTTTCATTTTCAGTACTTCAAAATTCCCCTTGGAGACGAAGAGGGTGACCACGCCTTTGAAACCGAGGGGCTGCCCTTTGGGGGGCTCCTGGCCGATGATGGTTCCCGGCGTCTGTCTTGAATTCACGTCTTTTTGAACAATTTTCAGGTGGTAGGGCGCCAAGTCCAGGCTGTCACATTTTTCTCGGCCTGACAAGAGCTTGAGAGCGGTTTCCACCTTTTCCCCGATCAAATCAGGCATGGGGGCGGGACCCTTCGAAACCACGACCTCGACCGTCGATTTTTCCGGGACCTTTTGCGCGGGGCGGGGGGATTGTGAAATAATCTGGCCCTTGGGGATTGTGGGGTGAAATTCCGTGCCGGCGGTTTTGATTCGCAATCCCGATCTCTCGAGTTTCAGAGAGGCTTCCCGTAGCGTCAGAGACCTCACATCCGGGATGGAGACGAGCAGGGCCTTCAAAACGACGGGATTCGGCTTCGTCACCCTGAGCGGTGTCGTGGGAGAAAGGGGCACGACCTGAAGCCCCGAGGCCTTCAGGGGGACCAGGAACATCCCCGCGCAGAGAATGATGGTGAAAAGGTTACGGCCAAGGCTGTAACATCTGATTGCCGGGAGAATTCTCTTTTTTCCTGATTTTCTCATTTCACATAGTAAGTGCGAAATTCGCGTGAAAGGTTCAAAATGCCTTTTCCTTCCGCCAAAATATCACATTGCCACGGGGGGTTCAATTTAAAAGTGCAAAGGAATTGTTAATGAAAACGGATTTTCCCTTGAAGACATAAAAGAATTGTGATAATAATTTCAAGATAAAAGTTTTTTATAACGATCATGGTTGGGTTTTGCGCCGTTTCGCTGCTTAAAATCTTTTATCCAGGCGGTATAGTGGTTTTTCGAGATTTCTTTTATTCCCGAATCTATTTATCATGCCGGAAAGGTTTGTGCCTCTCCGGTTTTTTATTTGAACTTTTGACCGATTCAAGAAACCTACTATAAAAGGAGACGAGGTGGTGAGACGTTCTTGGGCGGGGTTGAGAAAGATTGTTTTCGTGGGATCTGTAATGATTTTACTGTTTTCATTCCGTGCCGCTGTTTTCGCGGGGGCGTCCATGAACCACGTCCGGGTGGCGAAGATGTCGGACGCCCAAGTGGAAAAGTTATGGCGAAACATGCGGCCGGTGCGCCTGGCACCCCCGGTGATGACGGCGCAGGTGACAAGCGCCACGGGGGAAAAGGAGAATGAGGTGATGACGCCGGAGAATCAGAACGGGGAAAAGAAAAAGGCGTATGAACTGCACGGAGAGGAGCGTTTCGGGGGATATTACGATCAGGTGACTGGAAACAAGGAGAACGCCCAGTTGGACGAAGGCCCACAGTTTCTCCAGGAGCTGGATCTTTCTCTCCTGCATCATGGCAAGAACGGCCGTGAGTTTGAAATGGTCTTCAATTCCCGGCTGACCGATGACAAGTACGTGGACACGGAACACGCCAGCATCGTCGATTTTCACATCAATATCAGTAATCAAACATATCTTTTTACACTTGGAGATTACCTGGGAACCTTGAGCGACTTTACATTCAACCAGGCGCTTCGGGGTGTCTACCTCGAGAAGGCGTTTCCGGAACTCAAGGGGTTGAAAATTATCGCCCTGGCGGGAATCCAGAACGACCGGTGGGAGGCCTTCTGGAAACACATGGAGAACCAAAGCTACGATCGCTACTACGAGGGACTCCGTGTCTCCTTTGTTCCGGTAGGACCTTTGACCATCGGTTTCAACTTCATCAATGGAAAAGACGAACCGGGTTCCGTTTCCGATTCCGCGAATCCTTCCTTGGAGAACCGGGTGGGAAGTGCCGATTTCGCCCTGAGCCTGATGGACAACGCGTTGAACCTGAGCGGCGAGGCGGCGTGGAGCTGGTTCAAGGCGACCAACGAAAATGGGGGAGAATTTGAGGAGGCCGCGAATGAGCATCCGGGCTCCATCACGGATGCCGCGTATCGGTTGGGAGGCAATTTTACGAGGGGGATGTTCACGATGCACGCCGGATATTCCCGCGTGGAGCCGGATTTCAGGGGGATCGGTGGAATCAGCACCCCCGACACGGAGGAATATTTCGCCTCGATGGGATTGAACCCCTGGCCCCAGGTAACCCTGGAATTGGGATACCGGGGGGCGCGCGACAACCTCGACGGGCGGCTGGAAACCACGACGCGGCACGAGATGCCCGAGGTTTCCATCACTTTCCAGGAGATCCCCCATCTGAAAAACCTCACGGTGGGATTCAAGTTCAGTCGATCCTCCACCGATACGGGGAACGATTCCGTGGATACCGACACGGACACGGCCGGCATGACGGTGGATTACGGTATCTACGGGTTCAATATCAGCGCGGAAGGCGAGATTCGGGACGAAAAAGACCGCGTGGACGCCATGAACCACGTGAAGACCCACAGCTTCGGTTTCAGGCTGGACCGCGCCTTTTCGAAAGGGAGTTTCCAGTTTAATCCATACGTGGGATTCGAGTGGGAACGCCAGCGCGGTAAAACGCCTGGCAGCCAGGCCCCCATTACGATCGATGGGGTGGAACAGTGGGAGGTAACCAGCGCCGACATCCCCGTCTCTATTCTTGAAACCCTGAGATATACCCGGACCTACACGGCCGGGTGCCAGATGACCCTAGGCAACGACTGGGACGCTAATATGGATTATTCCTACATCGATGAGGATGTCAATGCTGCGGGCGGCGGGAACGATTCGAAAACGACCACCTTCGATGTGAACCTTACTTACAGAATCCTAGGACACGAAGACAAGCTCCTGGGACTCTATTACAAGCTGGAAGACCACAACTACGAACTGGGCAACGACGATTTCAAGGAACAGGTTTACGGATTCCAGTTAACAAAACGATTTTAAGGAGAGGTGGTCGCGTGAAATCTGAAAGGATTGGAATTAAGGCAAGACGGAGGCTGTCGGCCATGGTTGTCCTGTCGGTTCTACTCTTTTCCTTTGCTTACGCGGATGAAGCGGCTCCCGACTCGAACCGTGAAAGGGCGGCGGTGAAACGTGTCATCGACCAGATGGAGAGATACTACGAGGCGAGGAGAGTGACCCGTTTCCTTTCCCTCTTCAGCCGCCGGAAGTTTCCCCGGCTGATTTCGTTCAAGCAGGCGGTGGAAAACGATTTCAATATGAACAGACAGATTCGACTGAGGCGAACCAGCGAGCGTTTGACCGTGTCTCGGGGAATGGCTGTGCACCAGGCCACCTGGCAGAAGCAGTTCATGCCCATGATGATTTCCCCTCACGGCGGCAGTCGAATGAAGCGCGTGAGCGGCGCCGTGCGGATCTACCTGGAAAAGGAAGGGGCGTCCTGGAAGGTTATCAACCTCCAGGGGTATCCCATCTTTGGGTTGTAAACGTGGTATCGGTGCTAAAAAGTGTAAAAATGTGTTCCGGAAATTATCGGGAGGAAAAGATGAAAAGATTTTTTCATGAATTGTTTGGGTGCTTACTTATTGTGGTGCTATTGATTGTTTCCGGGATGCCCCGTTCACTGCGCGCGGCGGTGACGGAGTCTGACCAGAAGGCTATCTACAAGGTCATCAATAAGTTAGAGGGCTATTACGAAAGACGGAAGGCGACAAAGTT
>JALSPC010000093.1 GCA_026986155.1 bacterium | reverse complement strand
CTTAAGACCTTCAAAGGATTGGACAACTCCGTCCCATTAGGTATTACGACAAGCGAGTCATCATCCAACGCCTTGAACCTTAAGGGGGACTCATAATCATCGTCAAATATATCCGAAAGACCCGGGGCACGATGTATCCCGAAAAGTTTGTGAAGAATCGGCGCTCGAAAATTTCCATCAATGAGAAGAACCTTATAATCAATTTCCTCGCTGAGAGCGTATGCGATACTGACAGCCGCGGTAGTTTTGCCCTCTTTCGCGTAACAGCTCGACACAAGAATAGTCTTAATGGCCTTTTCTCCAGCGGCGCCAAGAAGTTGCCCCTTGATGGAGTGAAATTCACTCATGTCTTGTTTGAACAAGCCTTTGATATCTTCCAGCAGCACACTCCAACCTTTTGGTTAAAATTTTCTAAGAAAACAAGAAAAAATACAAATTTCCATGGTTGGAATATTTACTTCTTCTCAGGAATATTGTAAATAAGGAAATAGTGTGAATTTATTTATACAATAGTATTAATACTTATTAAGGATGTCAATATAGACGTAATCCGTGATTAATAACATGAGGAACTTTACAATGTTTCAGTTTTCGCCAGATAAAATGGAGTATATGGACAAAAACGTGATTGACATTGAAAGCGAAAAACATACGTCTTTCGCGGGCGTCATAGGGTGCTACAATGCCATTCTGGCCCGGGGTGTCGCTGGGATGCTTAAAGGAGATCCGAGACTCCATTTAATGGGTGTTTTTTCACAATGTGACGGTTTCATGGATGCTTTTAGTGGGAACGACCTTGATTTTTGCCTCGTAGATTCCTACTTTCTCAAGTGTCTGGCAATTGAAACAAGGGAGAAGAATCGTTCAAAATGTAAGGTTCTCTTGATTGAGAATATCCCAATTTCATCCCAAGAACTCCACTCTTTGGTAACATCCCTCAATATTTCCGGGATGGTTTACAGAGATACGGATGAAAAAAACCTAAAAAAAGCAATTTTTAAGGTTCTTGCGGGTGAATTTTGGTTCAAGCGTGGAACTTTCGAGGTTCTTTTTCGCAGATCGCAGGATGCCATGGAAGCTAAAGCGTATTTCATGGAATTGTTGACGCCCGCCGAGATCAAAGTGGCGCGGTTGGTCTGCCAGGGATTGAAGAATAGGGAAATCGCGCGTCATCTCTTCATCAGCGAAAACACGGTGAAGGCGCATCTTTACAAGATTTACCAGAAATTCAAGATCAAGAGCCGCACCGAATTGATGAAACTCTGCATGAAGGAATTGTAGGCGCAACATTGGTGCCTGGAGCCGGGGTCGAACCGGCACGGTGCGCAGCACCGAGGGATTTTAAGTCCCTTGCGTCTACCAATTCCGCCATCCAGGCAACTAACTGTTTTTTTACTGCGAAATGCCGCTTCCTGTCAATCGGGTATTCCGGAATACCTACGCCTCCAGGTTCAGCAGGATATCGATCATCATCTCCACGCCGAATTTCATGTTTTCGATGGAGATTCTCTCGTCGATGCCGTGAATGAGCATGCGCTCAGGGATCGTGAGGCGGAAGGGGATGAAGTCATAGCAGGGGACCCCCGCGGCCCGGAAGTAGCGGCTGTCCGTTGCTCCCGGGACGAGGTGGGGCGTGACGACGCACCCTGGGTCGTGTTGCGCGACGGCTCTTTCGATGGCGTGGAAGAGCGGGGTGTCGTGGGGGGACGGCGGGGTGTCCACCCCAGTGAAGGTGGCCTCGATCCGGACATCCGCGTTGTCGACGATTCGTCGCAATTCTTCCATGAAGGCCTCGGGCGAGGTACCCGGAACCAAGCGACAGTCGACCCGCGCCGAGGCCTCGTCTGGGATGACGTTGACCTTCTCTCCCGCCTTGAGAACCGTGATGGCCGCCGTGTTGTGGGTCATGGCGTGGTAACCCGGCTCCGCCATGATTTCCTCTAAAGCCGGATCGTTTCTCGCGATCGCTCCCTCCAAGTCGTCGAAAACCGGCTGCCACGCCTCCTTCTGGAGGGGGGCCACCCGGTGGAAATACTCTTTCACCGTTGGAATGAGGACGGTGGGAAACGCGTGGCGCCTCAAACGATCCAGGGCCGCGATAAGGACGGTCACGGCGGAATCCTTCCTGGGCACCGAGGCATGCCCCCCCTCGCCCGTGGCGGTGAACCGGGTCTGGCAGATGACCTTCTGGGAGGTCGAGACCTCGTACCAGCGTTTCCCGTCTTGGATGACGCCTCCCCCGCCCTCGTTGATGACCCCCTGGATGTCCAGGAGTTCGGGGTGACGCTCGAGCATCCACTTGGCGCCCGCGACCCCGCCCGTCTCCTCGTCCGCCACGGCGAGAAAGACGAGATCCTGGGCGGGGACGATCCCCCGGCGTTTCAGGTAGATGAGGGCCATTAGTTCCAGGATTCCCATCCCTTTCATATCGATGGTGCCCCGTCCGTAGACGTGGCCGTCGCGGATCTCCCCGGAGAAGGGGGGAACCGTCCATTTCTCCGCGTCCGCCGGGACCACGTCCATGTGGTTCAGCAGGACGACCGGCCTGGCGTCACCCCTCCCCGCGAGGGTGGCCGTAAGATTGGCGCGCCCGGGAGCCGATTCCTCCACGCAAGGGGCAAGGCCCTCCCGCTCGAGGATCTCGGCGAGAAACCTCGCCGCCGCCATTTCATTGCCAGGAGGGTTGGTGGTGTCGATACGGATGTAGTCCCGGAGGATCCGGATGGTCTCATCGAGAAACGGCTGGTCTATCTTTGTCGTCATGGGGTTCTTTCTCCCTTATTCCCCGAAAAGGGGGACGTGTTGAAACCTGTCCACGTCGACCAGGCCCTGATCGGAAATCTTCAGGGAGGGGATGACGGGCAGGGCGAGGAAGCTCATCTGCATCAGGGGGTCCGCGAGGGAGCCGCCCAGTCTCCCCGCGGCGGCGTGGACCTCCTTGAACCGTTCCACCAGGCCCTCGAGGGGCAGGTCGGACATGAGTCCGAACAGGGGGAGGGGAAGGGTGGCGAGCACCTCCGACCGCCGGACCACGCTGATGCCGCCTTTCATCTCGGCGCTGGTCCGGGCGGCCAGGAGCATGTCCTCATCGCTGGTTCCCACCACGAGGAGGTGGTGGGAATCGTGGGCCACGGTGGTGGCCACAGCCCCTTCCTTGAACCCGAAGCCGGTCACGAACCCGACGCCCACGTTGCCAGTCCCATGATGGCGCTCGAAGACCGCGATCTTCAGGAAGTCGCTTGCCGGATCGGATGCCACAAAGGGACCTGCGGGCACCCGGCGGTGTCCCTTCCCCGTGACGACCTGTCCCGGGATGAGTTCGATGACCTTGACCACGTCTCCTTGGCGCGCCACCTTCAGGGCGTCCGGTGTAAGTCCCTTCACGTGCATTGAGGAAGGGAAAGCGGGCCTTTCCGACTCGAAGGGACAGGTGAATTCTCCCTCACGGTAGACGATTTCCCCCCCGATGATCACGGTGTCCGCATCGAAGGATTCAAGGTCCCGGAAGAGGACCAGGTCGGCCCTGGCGCCCGGGCACAGGGCACCCATCCCATCGAGGCGGTAGAGCCTCGCCGGGTTAGCCGTGGCGATGCGAATGGCGACGACGGGGTCCATCCCGGAGGAAACGCAGATGCGCAGATGCTCGTTCAGGTGCCCGATTTCGGCCAGGTCCACCGGGTTTCGGTCGTCCGTGGCGAACAGGAGCCGGTCATGCCAGCGGGGGGAGGCGAGGGGCAGCAGCGTTTTGAGGTTGTGCTCCGCGCTTCCCTGGCGCATCTGTATCATCATGCCGAGTCGGAGTTTCTCCTCCGCTTCCTCCAGGCGGGTGCATTCGTGGTCGGTTTGGATGCCGGCGGCGGCGTAGGCGAACAGGTCCCCGCCCGTCAATCCGGGGGCGTGACCGTCCACGACAAGGCCCCGGGCCTTGGCGGCGGCGATCTTGGCGTGAACCTCCGGGTCCCCGTGGATGACCCCGGGGTAGTTCATCACCTCCCCCAGGGAGACCACGTCCGGCCTGTCCAGCAGGGCGGTGATCTCATCGACACCCAGAATGGCCCCCGGTGTGTCCAGAGGCGAGGCGGGGACGCACGAGGGGGCGGCCCAAAAGAAGCGAAAGGGGGCGGTCCTTCCATGCTTCATCATCCATTCCAGACCCGCCATTCCCCCCACGTTTCCCACCTCGTGGGGATCGGCCACCACGGCGGTCGTCCCGTGGGGGATCACGGCCCGGGCGAAGGCGGGGGGAGAGAGCATGCTGCTTTCCACGTGGATGTGGGCATCGATCAGACCCGGAGTCAGGAAGGCCTCCTTCCCGTCCAGGACCTCCCGGGCCGGCATCTCGGTCCACCCGACGATTCGCCCCATCGCGATGGCGAGGGGTCCCTCCCGGATCTCCAGGCTGACGGGGTGGACGCGCTTGACGTTTTTGATGAGGAGGTCGGCTGGCGCCTCACCCCGCAGGATTTCCCAGAATCGTTTGATAGCCTTTTCCATGATTGAAAACGCTATCATACCGCATGGGTGATTTCAATCGAATTTCCGGACAGGGGATCCAAAACGGGGATTTTCACTTTCCGTGGCTTGAGAAGGCGTATTATTCCATCCTTGCTTTCTTGGAGAAAGGCGGTTAAGATAAGGTATAAAAGGAGAGATATATATGTCTTGTTTTTCGAAGGGGGAAAAGGAATGGCGGACTGCCTCGAAGGCGATTGCCTGGAACTTAAGCGACAAAGGATAGAGGCGGCCAAGTCGATCCCCGCCTACGAAACGCTTCTCAATATCTTCGAGAGGCTGATGGAGATTACGGAAGAGGGAATCGACCGGGTCAGGGACCGCCTGAAACCGATTCCCCTATCACCCTACATGACGGAAAAATTCCAGGAGGGGCTCCCCCTCGTCGACAGGAGAAATTTCCCCGTAACGGACGGGGATTTCGACGTCCTCCTCGATTTCTTCTTTACGGAACTTGCCGGGTTCAACCACGCCATCGACCGGGATCTCGGAAACCTGGAGGAACACCGGAAGGCGGGAAAGATATCGGGAGGGCTTCTCATCGACCGGTTCGTCATGGGAAGCGACGCCTTTCTCTCCTACATCTTCGAACTGCCGGACATCAACAACCACCTCCTCTTCTTCGTACTTCGCAACATCTTCAAGATCTGCCTCATCCCCTTCCAGGACAGCCTCACGGAGGAATTGGCGGGCCTGTGGGAAAAGGGGAACTGCCCCATCTGCGGGTTCCCGCCCGATATGGGAGCCATGCGGGGAGAGGGGGGAAAACTCTACCTTCACTGCGCCGTCTGCGGGCATGAGTGGCGCTTCAAGCGCATGGCCTGCGCCTTCTGCGGCAACGACCTTCAGGCGGAGTTGAAATACCTTGAAGTAGAAGGGGACGAGGTCCACCGCATCCACCTCTGCCACCTCTGCGGGAAATACCTGAAGGTCATTGACGCCAGGAAACTGCCCGAAGGGTTCCCCGTCTTTCTCGATCTGGAGGAACTCACCTCCCTGCATCTGGATATCATTGCCGACCAGCAGGGATACGCCCCTGGCATCAACCTGTAATCGAAGGGGGACGGCCATGGACACAAGCCGTAAAAACAGGATTTTTGAAATGACATGGAAAAAGGGCCTTTTGTTTGTCATGGCGCTCGCCTTTATCGGCGCCCTGCCCACCGTGGCCGCGCAGGTGAAAAAGGCGCTCATTCCCCTCATCAAGGCGGGGGACACATTCCCGGACATCGCGCTGACCACTCCCAAGGAAAAGGTTTACCGGGATTATCTGGGCCTGCCCGACAAGCCCACCTTCCGCCTGGCCGACGTGAAGGCGGACGTGCTTATCGTGGAGTTCCTCAACAAGTACTGTTATCACTGCCAGCAGCAGGCCTACTTGATGAACCGCCTTTACAAGAGCATCGAGAAGGCCCCGGACCTGAAGGGAAAGGTAAAGATGCTGGGGATCGGCGTGGGGAACAACCTGATTCAACTGGCCCACTTCCGCCAGGAAAAGCGGATTCCCTTTCCCCTCGTTCCCGACGAGGATTTTATCGCCTTCGAGGCGGTCGGGTATCCAGGGGGAACCCCCTTCACCGTCATCGTGAAGAAAGAAGGGGAAGCCTTCGTGGTGAAGGACACGCATCTCGGGGTTATTGAAAGGCATGCGCCTTACCTGGAACGGGTTCGCCAGATTCTTACCGGGGCCGCTGTGGAGACCGCCGGTAAGAGTTACAAGTCGGCCTACGCCTCCCTCGACGCGGGCGTATCCGAGGAAAAGGTAAAATCCATGATCGCCGCGCGTTTGAAGGAACAGACCGTAACGCCCGAGGAGATCACGCCGCTCAAGCTCGAGGGGTTCAGATATGTTTACATGATTAAATTGGAGAAAGAGGGGAAATTGGACGTCTGGTTCGCCGCCGTGGGAAGCGAGGGAAAGGTTTGTGACATCTGCCACGATATCCATTTCATCTACATCTTCGACCGGCAGGGTATCATCCGGGACTTCATTCCCATCCACGTCACCAAGTTCGGCAACAAGCCCTTCGAGGAGACCGATGTGGAAAGGATGCGGAAAATCCTCGTGGGTAGGGACTTGACGAAGCCCATCCAATATCATCCCGGGACGGATACCGTTTCCTCCGCCTCCATGACCTCCGCCCTCATCTTTAAGGGTATCAAACGCGGGACGCAGATTTTCGAGGCATTGAAGAAAGAAGGCTACGCCCAGTAGTTTTCCAGAAGTAACGCTTTTGTTGGGGGCTGTAGGAAAGTAAATTCGAAGGAGGAGCTAATGAGGCTTTCTGGCTTGATTCGAAAAAACACAGTCACGAGAATTAGCTTATTTATCCTGTTGTCTTTCGTGGTATGTTGCATGTGGAAAGGTGTGGCTTTAACGGATCAATCAGAGTGGATGGCATCGATTCCCCTCATCCAAGTGGGAGATCCTTTTCCGAAAACAGAGCTGGTATCTCCGAAGCTCAAGGCTGATCGGGAGTATCTGGGGCTGTCTGATAAACCCGGCTTCTATTTGAACGAGGTCAAAGCCGATGTCATGCTTGTGGAATTCATGAATGTTCACTGCTTACACTGTCTGCAGCAGGCCCCAATTCTGGACAAGGTCTTTGCTGCCGTTGAAAAAGAGCCCGAGATGAGACAACGGGTCAAATTCCTGTCCATAGGCGTAGGGAATCAGGAAAAGGAACTGGAAGCATTCCGGAAGGATAACAGGGTTCCTTTCCCCATGATTCCCGATGAGGATTTTGTCGCCATGGAAAATATTGGGTACCCGGAAGGGACGCCTTTCCTGATGATTCTGAGAAAGGACGAGGGGAAGTTTATTGTCAAATTCGCCCATATGGGGATGATTGATGATCCGAATATTTTTTTAGATAAGATGCGTTTGGCTTTATCCGGTTCCACCGTGATTGTTTCAAAGCAGAACTATAAATCGGCATACCAAAAGCTGAACCCCGGCGTCACAAAGGAAAAGATTCTCAAGATGCTTATCCTGAGGCTGGAATCCAGGGGCTACGAAATAGATAACCTCCTGAAACTCAATTTCAGGAAGCCTCAACAGGTTTATATGGTTAAAGTATCGAAGGGTGCCAAGAAAGAAACCTGGTTTGCCGCAGTAGGGGCCGAGGGAAGGGTTTGCGACATATGCCATGATGTTTATTTCATCTATCTCTTTGATCGCGAGGGAACCATTCGCGAGCTTTTGCCTATTCAGCTGACGAAATTCAGAAACGTGGAATTTGATGAAGAAGACATGAAAAAAATACGCGCCGACCTGGTGGGAAAGAATCTGTTGCAGCCGATACAGTTTAATCCCGATACGGACGCTGTTTCTTCCGCCACGATGACCTCCGCGCTGGTCTTCAAGAGTATAAAACGTGGAAAGAAAATCTACGAAAAACTTAAGAAGGAAGGTTATATCAAATAGCGCGCTCCCCGCCGGAAGCGAAAAAGTAGTTGGTGGAAACATAAACAATGGATGCGCCATAAAAACGGAGCTTAATATGAAGTCCATTAAGGAAGTCTATGGAAGACCCATCGTCAAATTCGCTGTTTTTACATGGCTGATTGTGGCAGGAATTTGTCTGTTTCAGGGGCTGGCACGTGCAGACAGGGGTGGAATCGGTGACGACGATACCATTCCCCTGATCAAGGTTGGAGATAAATTCCCCGCGACAGAGCTGGTATCTCCGAAGCTCAAGGCTGACCGGGAGTATCTGGGGCTGCCTGATAAACCCGGATTCTATCTAAACGAGGTCAAAGCCGATGTCATGCTTGTGGAATTCATGAACATCCATTGTATGCATTGTAAAATGCAGGCCCCTATTCTGGACAAGGTCTTTGCCTCCATTGAAAAAGACCATAAGATGAAGGGACGGGTCAAGTTGCTTTCCATAGGTGTAGGTAACCGGGAAAGGGATTTAGAGCAATTCCGAAAGGAAAAAAAGGTCCCTTTTCCCATGATACCGGATAGGGATTTCGTGGCTATGGAGAATATCGGATATCCCGAAGCGACCCCTTTTATCATGATTCTCAAGAAGGAAAAGGGCAATTTTGTTGTCAAATTTGCCCATCTGGGAATGATTAAAGACCCGAATATCTTTCTGGACAAAATTCGTAAACTTCTTGAGGGAGTGGCTCTTGCCCCGTCAAAGCAAAACTACAAATCGGCCTATCATTTGATGAATCCCCACATCACGAAAGAAAAAGCTCGGAAGATGTTCATTGATAGACTTGCCTCGTTGGGATACAAGGTTGAAAAGATAACCCGGCTCGACATCAAGGTCAGAAGGCCTCAGCAGGTTTACTCTGTTGATGTAAAGAAGGGAGGCAAGACCGAGACCTGGTTTGCCGTGGTCGGGGCTGAAGGAAAAATCTGCGATGTCTGCCACGATGTTTATTTCATCTATGTATTTGATCGTAAAGGAACCATTCGCGATCTGCTCCCCATTCAGTTTCCCAAGTACGGGAACAAACTGTTCGATAAAGCGGACGTGGAAAAGACCCGCAAGGCTATCGTGGGGAAGAATGTACTACAACCCATCCAGTTCAACGAAGAGACGGATGCTGTCACTTCAGGGACCATGAGTTCGCAACTGATATTCAGGTGCGTCAACCGTGGACGAAAGATCTATGAAAAACTGAAAAAAGCTGGGTACATCCAATAACGTTGCCCGATGGGGAAAAGGGAAGGTGTACCACATAACCTTCCCTTTTCCCTGGATGCCTTTACAACAGTGCAGAGAGGTAAAAACGCATAATGGAACAGAAACCTTCTGGCTCAAAATCAATTCCCATTCGGCACAGCGTGGATGGCTTGACCCCTTACCTGACTGACAAGCCGGACGACAGAGAGGTGCGGGCCCGGCTCTGTTTCAACGAAAACCTCTACGGCCCGTCGCCCGCCGCCGTCAAGGCCATCGTGCAGTCCGCCCTGACCGTCCATTTCTACCCCGACCCGGGGGGCTGGGAGCTGCGGGAGGCCCTGAGCCGGAAGCACGGCGTCCCGGCCGAGCAGATCATCCTGGGCAACGGCGCCGACGGACTCATTTCGCTGATATCGAATACCTTCCTCAACCCGGAAGACGAGGTCCTCTTCTGCGAACCGACCTTTCCCATCTACCGTTCCAGCGCCCGCATCGCCATGGGGACTCCCCGGGGGATTCCCCTCGACGCCGCTTGCCGATTTGATCTGGAAGGCTTGTTGAAGGCGATGACGCCTAAGACACGGCTGGTGTATGTCTGCAACCCCAACAATCCCACGGGAACCATTTTGGATCCCGAGGTGATCGAGGCGTTTCTGAAAAAGATTCCTGAAGAGACCCTCGTTATTCTCGACGAGGCCTACGTCGATTTCATGGACGCGGAGATGGTGCCGCCCGTGACTTCCTGGATCGAAAAGGGATACCCCGTGATTTCCCTTCGGACTTTCTCCAAGGCCTACGGGCTGGCTGGGATGCGCCTCGGGTATGCCCTGGCCGCCCGGGAGATCATCGAAAACCTCTACAAGGCCCGGGAGCCATTCTGTGTCTCGGCGCTGGCCGTCAAGGCGGGCGCGGGGGCCCTCTCGGACACCGGCCATTACCGGAAGGTGACGGAAGGAATCCGGCGTGAGCGGCAGGGCCTCCAGGATGCGCTGAAGAAACGGGGCCTTTCTGTTATTCCCTCCCAGGCGAACTTCATCTTCTTTGACCTTGGCATGGACGCGGAGGGGATCTGCAGGCGTCTCGCGGAATACGGGATCCTAATCCGCTGCAGCCCGTCCTGGAAAATGCCCACGTGGGCGCGCGTGAGCGTCGGAATCCCGGAGGCGAACCGGCTTTTTCTCCGGGCGCTTGACGCGGTGCTCGACGATATGACAAAATGAACGCATCAATGCGTAAGGAGGAGAACCATGTGCCAAAACTACGTCATTTCGTGTGAATGCGGAAAAGAAAAGGCCAACTTCATGAATCTCAATGACCTGCTACCTCCGCCCATCCTTCGCCACCTCTACTGCCCTTCCTGCAGTGAAGGCGTGGCCTTCGACCCGGAAACCATGGTCAGAGATAACGGGTGGGTTCTCGAATTCGACATGCAGGCCGCCCGCGTCTTCCTCATGAGCGAGGGTATCCCCGAGGAGACCATCACGCCCGATTATATCTTCGACAAGGGCTACTTCTCGTGGAACGGCTTCACACCCACGGACATCGAGGACAAGATGAAGGAGCGGGAGGACATTATGAAGCTGGCGAAGGTGGACCGCCGGAAGTTCATTGAGGAATTGAAGGCCTGGGGTATCAGCCGAGTGGAGCGCCTCAAGGCCGAGGGATGGCGGAAGACAGCGAACCTGTAACATTCCCGCGCGCCCTTGGGCGCGATGCGGCACCCGTGGAATATCAAAGGAGGTAAGATCGATGCCAGATGTGGACGGCTTCAAGGAAGCCAAGAAATTTCACACCGATATTCCCCAGAAGACCGAGGGATTCTTCCTGAAGGGCTCCAACGCCTACGACTGGGGCTTGAAGAATCGCCTCGCCCGAATCTTCAATCCAGACACTGGCCGGACCGTGATGCTGGCATTCGACCACGGCTACTTCCAGGGGCCGACCACCGGCCTCGAGCGCATCGACGTCAGCATCCTGCCCCTCATTCCCTACGCGGACACCCTGATGCTGACGCGAGGGGTCCTGCGCACCCTCATCCCGCCGAGCGTCACCAAGCCCATCGTGGTCCGCGCCTCGGGCGGCACGAGTATCCTGAAGGAGCTCTCCAACGAGGAGATCGCCGTGGATATGGAGGATGCCATCCGCCTCAACGTCTGCGCCGTGGCCGTCCAGGTTTTCATCGGCGGGGAATACGAGAAACAGTCCATCATCAACATGACCCGCCTGGTGGACATGGGGACACGTTACGGCATCCCCACGCTGGCCGTCACCGCCGTTGGCAAAGAGATGGCGCGCGACGCCCGGTATTTCCGGCTCGCCACGCGGATCTGCGCGGAGCTGGGGGCCCACTACATCAAGACCTACTACGTGGACGAGGGATTCGAGACCGTGACCGCGGCCTGTCCCGTGCCTATTGTCATCGCGGGGGGCAAGAAGATCCCTGAACTGGACGCCCTGAAGATGGCCTACAACGCCATCCAGCAGGGGGCCAGCGGCGTGGATATGGGGCGGAATATCTTCCAGTCCGAGGCTCCCGTGGCCATGATCCAGGCTGTTCGGGCGGTCGTTCATGAGAATGAAACGCCGGAAAAGGCCTATGAACTCTACCAGACCCTGAAGAACGAGTCTGGCGCGTAGAACGGCAAGGAACGGAAAGCAAAAAGGGGAGGCTTTGCCTCC
>JALSPC010000092.1 GCA_026986155.1 bacterium | reverse complement strand
TGCCGAAGCTTTCGAATTCCGTTGGCTCCAGGAGTCCTTGGCACGCCTGGTAGGCCAGCAGGAGGTCCTCGCGGGAGAGGCGGTTCAGGTAGAAGATTCCCTCTCCCGCCACGGGTTGCCCGTCTTCGTCGGGGCCCGCCATGACGAGAAAGGCCTCGTGTCCCCGTTCGCGCGCCCGGCGGATCGCCTCCATGGCCAGATCGTAGCGCTTGGAGGCCACCTTGCGACCCACGAAGAGGAACATGGCCCCCGATTCGGGCAGGTTGAACCGGGACCGGAAGGCGGCGGCCCCTTCGGGGTCGGCGGGGAAGTCAGCCGGGTCGAACCCCACGCCGAGGCGTGTCGTGCGGCAGCCCATGCGGTTGAACAGGTCCACGGAATAGTCGTTCAGGACAAAGAGGTGGTCGGCCGCCCTGAAGGTGTCGTAGAAGTGCTTCCAGTGGTGATACCAGTCCAGGTGGTGGAAGAGGGGAACGACCCCGGCGGGCCGGCCGGCCTTGCGCGCGGCCTTGACCGCGGGGGCCATGGTGTTGAAGGGGACCATGGTGGCGAGAACGGCGTCGTAATCGGCCGCGTGGGTGTCGAGGAATCGGAAGAGCCCCGTGGAGACGGGCCCCCGGCAGAACTGGTAGAGGGCCTGGTAGAAGGCAGGACGCCGCTCGGCCTTGGAAACGAGGAAACGAATCCAGGCCTCCGGCTCCTCGTCCAGGTAGGAGCGGCCTTCCAGGTCCTTGAAGACGCGCCTCAGGAGAATCCGGCTGGCGAGCCGCTGGAGCCGTTCGTGGGTTTTCACATTGAAGCGGTGGATGGCGATCCCGTCCTCCATCTCCTCGCCCTCGGAGAATCCCTTGACCCAGCGGATCCCGAAGGCGGACGGGGCCTCGAGTCCCGTGGCGGTCGTGGTGGCCACCTCCACGGTATGCCCGCGGCGCGTCAGGGCGCGGGCCAGGCCGGCCACGAAGGCCTCGGCGCCCCCGATGAGCGTCTTTCCGTAGAGATGACAGACCAGCAGGATCTTCATAGCTGTTCGATGGTTCCTCCTGTGTAGCGGGAGAAGATGTCCGAGAAAAACCGCACCTTGAGGTAGGACCATCCCCCCCGGCGCGCCATTCCCCGGATCATGCCCGCCTGGAACCGGTAGGTGATCAGCCAGGTGACGAAGTAGCCCCGCATGCCCTTCCATCCGCCCTTCCTGAACTCGATGAGGAGCTTGAGGCAAAAGACGGGGAAGCATAGAAAGATGGCGCCCTGCTTGACCAGGTATCGGAAGGGGCGCCGGCAGTAGATGTCCAGGCGGTTTTTCACCACGGTCTGACCGTAGCCGAACCCGTGCCATCCCTGCTGCCTAAGGAGATCGGAGAGGGTTTGTCGGTGGACGTGCTTCACCCTGGCGCCGGGGGCGTAGACGATGTGGTATCCCGCCCGCCTGAGGCGGGTGCCGAAATCGTGGTCTTCCCCCGCCTTCAGGTCGTCGTCGAAGCCGATCCGCCGCGCCACGTCGGCGAAGACGGCGTAGTTCTTCGTGTCGAGGGTGAACATGTAGCGGATGCCGTCCATCTCGGCGCTCACGTAGAAGAGCCAGCCCTCGTAGGCCTCCTGGAACCAGTCGCTGATCCATCCCGTCACGCCCGGGAGGTTGTGTCCCATGGCGGACGCCATCTTTCCCTCCCGGTCCAGGGGTTCCAGGATCCTGGAAAGCCACTCGGGATCGGCGACGCAGTCACTGTCGATTCCAACGATGACCTCTCCCCGGGCGTGGTCCAGGGCGTCCTGCCTGGCGCCGCTCACATTCTTCCGCGAGAGGGGAAAGACACGGAGGATGTCCTTGAAGGCATCAAAGGTTTCAACGGGCCGCGTGGACGAGTCGATGACGACGATCTCACAGTAGGGGAAGAGGGGCTGGGCCATGAGAGAGCGGAGGCAGTCGGCGAACACCGCCTCGTCGGGATCCCTGACGGGGATGGCGATGGTGACACGGGGGCGCTCCGGGTCGGGCCGGGAGGCCCTGAGGGTGTCGATCCAGGGGCTCATAGGTGCTTCAGGTAGAGGAAGAGGAGATCGTCGAAGCTGTAGGCGTGAGGAACGGGGGTTTCGAAGATCCGCTGTGCCATGAGGGGAATTGGCTTGAAACGGCGGCAGGCGTCGCAATCGTCCGTGAAGAGGTGGATGACGGCGTAGAGGCCCTTCATCTTTTTATACTTGGAAAGCGGGAGGTGGGAGAGACGCTCGTGGGACCTTACGGGATACACGCCGTGGTAGATGTGCACGACCCAGGGAAATTCCGTGAGGGATTCCAGGTATGGCGCCAGAGAGTCATAGCCGGCCTTACAGGGGACGATCCAGGCGACGTTCATGGGTGATGGGGGCTCCTTTCCTTGTCAGAAATGCTTTGACCCATTTTTAACGTCATGCCAGGTATTTTGCAACCCTTTCGCGGACGCGCGGGGCGTTCCGGGGCGCTACAGGCGCGTGATTGTTGTTTCCCAGCAGACGGAAAAGACATCGGAGAGGAATCTTTTCGCGATGTAACGCCATCCGCCCTGGTGGCGCATGCCCCGCAGGACCCCCATCTTGAAGCGGCAATCGACCGCCCACGCCGTGAGGTAAGCCTTGACGGCCCGCCATGTCCATCCCGCCTGCATGGAGACCTTGAGGAGCTTCAGGACGAAAAGGGGGAAAATAACGAGGAAGATGCCCTGCTTGACGAGGTGGTAAAACGGGCGCTGGCAGTGAATGTCAAAATCATTCTTGGCCACGTTCTGTCCGTAGCCGAATCCGTGCCAGGCCTGCTGCCGCAAGAGCCCTGGGAAGGTCTCCCGGTTTCGGTGCCGGATTTCGGCTCCCGGCGCGTAGACGATATGGTAGCCTTTTCTGCGCAGGCGCGTGGCGAAGTCGTGGTCTTCCGTCGCCTTCAGGTTATCGTCGAACCCGATCTCCCGGGCGATGTCCGTGTAAACGGCATAGTTTTTCATGTCGATCGTGAACATGTAGCGGGTTTTTCCGATGGGCGCGCTG
>JALSPC010000091.1 GCA_026986155.1 bacterium | reverse complement strand
CACGTAGTCAGGTTTCGACTGTTTCTTAAGGAACTGGACGATCTTGTTGATCTCCGCTCCGGAAACGAAAGCCCCGTGCAGGCGCATCATCTGGGAGGTGCCGGGGGGGAGGAAGAGCATGTCGCCCTGGCCCAGGAGGCTCTCGGCGCCCATGTGGTCCAGGATGGTGCGGGAGTCCGTCTTCGAGGCCACGCGGAAGGAAATGCGGGCGGGGAAGTTCGCCTTGATGATGCCCGTCAAGACGTCCACGGAGGGACGCTGAGTGGCCAGGATGAGGTGGATGCCCACGGCCCGGGCCATCTGCGCCAGGCGGGTAATAGCCCCTTCCACGTCCTTCGAGGCGGTCAGCATCAGGTCAGCCAGCTCGTCGATGACTACCACGATGTAGGGGAGGGTGTCTTCCCGGGATTCTTCATCCCCCGCTTCGGGGAGGGGGGGCTTTTTCCCGCGTTTTTTCTTTTTCTTCAGCAAGTCGTGGTACTGGAGGATGTTCCGGACACCGAAGTCCGCGAGATAGGCGTAGCGCCGCTCCATCTCCTCCACGACCCAGAGAAGCGATTTAGCCGCTGTTTTGGGATCCGTGACCACGGGCATAAGCATGTGGGGAATGCCCTCGTAAACGGAGAGTTCCAGCATCTTTGGGTCGACCATGAGAAAACGGACCTCCTCCGGGCTGAGCTTGAACAGAAGGCTGAGGATCATGCAGTTCAGGGCGACGCTCTTTCCGGATCCCGTGGAGCCGGCCACGAGGAGGTGCGGCATTTGGGAGAGGTCCGTGACGTAAGGAACGCCGGAGATATCCTTGCCCAGGGCGAGGGGGAGTTTCAGCTTGGGCGACGCGAAACTGTCATCTTCCAAGAGGGGGCGGAGGAGGACCGGTTCCCGGTCCTTGTTGGGGATCTCGATGCCCACCACCGACTTTCCCGGAATGGGGGCGACGATGCGGATGCTGATGGCGCTCAGGGCCATGGCGAGGTCGTCGCTGAGATTGACGATCCGGCTCAGCTTGATGCCGGGGGCCGGTTCGAACTCATAGACGGTGATGATGGGACCGGGATTGACCCGGACCACCCTTCCCTCGATTCCATAGTCGCTGAGTTTGTTGAGCAGGATCTTTGAGTTGAACTTGAGAATCTCCTCGTCCACCCTCGGGCCCCCGCGGGGCTGTTCCTTGAGGAGGGAGAGGGGCGGGGGGACGAACTCCTTGGCCCCCTCCGGCTGCTCCATGAAGGTGAAGTGCTCCTGTTTGGGCGGGCGTTTCTTCTCTTCATTCAGAGCCAGGGAGATCTCGGGCGTGACCTCCTCCAACTTCAGTTTCTTTTCCTTCTCTACCACCACCTTCTGACGTTTTGTCCGTTCCTTCTGGATGGTTGCCTTGTTTCTAAAGGAATGGATCCACTTGGCGGGATAGGCCGCAAAGGGTTTTACCACCCCCACGATGGAGCGGTTGATGAGGAGCGTCAGGCCGATCCACGCGGCGACCAGGTAGACGAGAAAGGCGCCCAATTTTCCCACATACCGCGTGGCCGCGCGATTGATGAAGGTCCCGAGGATGCCTCCCGAGGGGATGGTGCTGCCCATGAAGTGGAGCGCGGGGGTGAAAAGGTTGAAGAGGAGACCGATGGTCCCGCCCACGAGGAGGATGGAGAGGTTCTTGAGAAGGATTTTCGTCCAGGAGGGAGGCGAAAAACAAAAGATGGCGTTGAAGAGAAGCAGCAAGGGAAGGAGAAATCCGGAAAGCCCAAGAAGTTGAAACACGAGATCCGAGATGACGGCGCCGGAGTAGCCCAGCAGGTTGTGAATGGGCTGGTTTCCGATGGGGCGGGCCACGTTGAAGGAGGGATCCTTCGGGGAATAGCTGATAAGGCTGATCCCCACGAAGACGGCGGCCGCGAGGAGGAGGATTCCGATGATTTCCCGGGTTATGGTCTTCTTTTCCATGGGGTTCCTACATTTCGAGCACCAGGGGCAGGATCATGGGACGGCGTTTCAGCCGGCTGTTGAAGAATCTCTTCAGAACCTTGGCGATCTCGTTCTGGAGCTCTCCGGGGTCCTTCCGCCGATCGGTGTTCGCGTTCATGATGGTTGATTTTACCAGGTCTTTCGCCTCCTGGAGCATCTCCTGGTGGAAGTCTTCGAAGATGAATCCCCGGCTGATGAGGTTGGGCTCGCTGACCATTTCACCGTTCTCCCCGTCGATGACGCTCAGGATGACGACCAGTCCGTCCTCGGAAAGATGCTTCCGATCCCGCAGGACGAGCGTTCCCACGTCTCCGACGCCCTTCCCGTCGATGAAGACCTTCCCCACGGGCGCGCGTCCCTTCTTTTCCACCTGGTTGGGCGTGACGTGGATAATGTCCCCGTCTTCCGCCAGGATGAGGGACTCTTCGGGCATGCCCATGGACTTGGCCAGGTTGATATGCTTGGCCAGGAGGCGGATCTCCCCGTGCACCGGCATGAAATAGGCGGGCTTGACCAGATTCAGCATCATCTTCAGTTCTTCCTGGTAGGCGTGCCCGGAGGTGTGGACGTTTTTCACCTGTTCGTAGACCACCTCCGCCCCCTTCCGGTAGAGCTGGTTGATGATGCGGGTGATGGCGCGTTCGTTTCCCGGGATGAAGCGCGAGGAGAAGATGACTGTGTCTCCCGGCTGTATCTGGATATGCTTGTGGGCGTTGGTGGCCATGAGGGAAAGGGCGGAATAGGGTTCTCCCTGGCTTCCCGTCGTGATCATGGTGACCTTCTCCGGCGGGTAAGATTCGATGTCCCGGAAATCGATGAGAAGATCGTCGGGAACCGTGAGGATGCCCAACTGGCTGGCGCTCTCGATATTGTCCACGATGCTGCGGCCGATGAGGGTCACCTTTCGTCCCAGCTTGTGGGCGCTTTCCAGGATTCCCTGCATTCTCCGAATGTTGGAGGCGAAGACCGTGATGATGACCCGCCCGGGGGTGTCCGCGAGGATCTTCTCGAGCTGGCGCTTTACGGTCTGCTCGGAAAGGCTGAATCCATCGTGGTCGGTGTTGGTGCTGTCCGACAGCAGGAGCAAAACGCCCTTTTCACCGTATTCCGCGAAACGGTTCAGGTCGATCATCGGGTCCCCGAGGGGCGTCTGGTCGATCTTGAAATCCCCCGTGTGGACGATGGTGCCGATGGGGGTCTCAATGGCGATGCCCACGCCTTCGGCGATGCTGTGATTGACCCCGATGAACTCGAAACTGAGGGTGTTTATCTTCAGCACGTCCCTGGGTTTTATCTTCCGGAGACGCGGTTTTTCCTCGAAGTCGTATTCCTGGAGCTTCCTGTCTACCAGGGCCAGCGTGAACGCGGTTCCGTAGATGGGGACATTGATTTCCTTCAGGAGGAAGGGGAGGGCGCCGATGTGGTCCTCGTGTCCGTGGGTGAGGAGAATGGCGCGGACCTTGTCCTTCCTTTCCTTCAGGTAGGTGAAGTCGGGGATGACGAAGTCGATTCCCAGCATGTATTCCTCGGGAAACATCAGCCCCGAGTCGATGATAAAGATGTCGTCCCCGGTTTCGAGGACCATCATGTTGCAGCCGATTTCCCCCAGGCCTCCCAGGGGGATGATTTTAATTTCTTGGGTGTTGTTCATATAATTAAATTCCTTTATGTTTTAAGCGGTTATATTGTTATCTTTAAGAAGTTCATGAAGAATTCCATGGATACGGTTCTTGAGGTCTTCCTTGTCCCGCGTTTTCAGTCCCTTCGTCTCGACCGGGGCGCCGAAGCGGATAATGGCGGTGCGGGGTCGGACCCAGAACCTCCCCCGCGGCTTGATCTCGAAGGTGCCGACGAGGGCCGTGGGGACGATGGGCGCCTGGGACTTGATGGCGAGGACGAAGCCTCCGCTTTTGAAGGGAAGCAGTTTTCCGTCCTCCGAACGGGTTCCCTCGGGAAAGACGATGACGGAAATCCCTTCCCGGATTTTTTTCGCCGCCTCGTTGAGGCTCCGGACGGCGTCCCTCGGGTTGTCCCGGTTGATGGAAATGTAGCCGGCCCGGCGCATGGAGGGCCCGAAGATTGGGATTTTGAAGAGTTCCGCCTTCGCCACCCACCGGAAGGGGACGGGAAGTCCCGCCAAGAGGACGAAGATATCGAAGGCGCTCTGGTGATTGGCCATGAAGACGTAGGGCGTTTCCAGGTCGATGGCCTCCACCGCCCCCTGCAGGCGCACCTTGACCCCCGCGAAAAGCAGGAGGGTTTTCGCCCAGGCGCGGGCGCACTGGTGCGCGCTGTTTCCGCCCGGGTCGATGAAAGAGGCGAACAGCGCCATGATGGAAAAGACAATGGTGAAAACGACCAGCGCAAACCAGTAGAGAAAGGTCCGAATAATCCACATGGCGGCCGAGTTCAGGCGGCAAACGCCTTTTTCATGTTTTCGAGGATGGCGCTGACCTCCTTTTTGACCTGTTCGTCGATGTCGTAGGGAGAAACGCCCTTGCGATCCGCCTCGAGGATCTTTGAATTGTATCTCATCAGGCCCAGGATGGGGAAATCCTTCAGGTTTTCGTGGATGACGCCTTCGTCTTCCTTGGACTGCACCTTGTTTCCCACAACGAAGACCCGCTTGATGCCCAGGTCGGACGCCAATTTCCGTATCTGCCGGGCCGTCTGAATGCTCCGCATCCCCGGTTCCACCACCACGATGAAGGCGTCCACGTAGCCCGTGGAGCCCCGCCCGAGGTGCTCCAGCCCGGCTTCCATGTCCACGATGACGGTCTCGTTTCTCTGGATGAAGAGGTGGCTCAGTAGATTCTTCAAAAGGACGTTCTCCGGGCAGAAACATCCGCCGCCGCCCTGGGGCACGCTTCCCAGGATAAGAAGCTTGACCCCCTCGTGATCGATGCTGAACTTCTCGGGGATATCGTCCACTTTCGGGTTCAGCTTGAAGATGGATCCGTAGCCCCCCTTTCTCGTTTCCGTCCTCTCCTCGATGAATTTTGTCATCTCCGCGAGGGGGGTGATCCCATTTAGCTTCTCCAGCGGAACGCCCACGGCCGAGGCGAGGTTGGAATCCGGATCCGCGTCGATGGCGAGAACGGTTTCGTTCTGATCGGAAAGGGTTCGGGCCATGACCCCCGCGAGGGTCGTTTTGCCAACGCCTCCCTTTCCCGAGATTGCGATTTTCATCTAATTCCTCCTAACAACTTGCAAGCCTCCTCGATTGATGGTATTTTTCAATCAGTTTGCGGTATTCAAAGTTATGTGGAAGTTAACAATTCATAGCGTATTTGTCAAGAAGCGCCGATGAACATCGTTGTGATTCCAGCAAGATTTGGCTCCACCCGTTTTCCGGGCAAGCCCTTGGCGCGGATTCAGGGACGCTCCATGATTTGGCACGTCTACCACCGGAGTCTGAAGGCCAAGCGCGTCGACGCCGTCTGGGTGGCCACGGACGATGTGAGGATTTACGACGAGGTCAAGGGATGGGGCGGCAGGGTGATGATGACCCGGCCGGACCACGCCTCGGGAACCGACCGGGTGGCAGAGGTGGCCGAGCGCATTTCCTGCGACATCGTCGTTAACGTCCAGGGGGACGAACCGATGATGGATCCCGCGGTCATCGACGCGGTGGTGGAGCCGCTGACCCGGAATCCCTCCATCGGGATCGTGACCCCAATTACAAAGATAAAAAAAATCGAAGAAATATTTGATCCTTCAATAGCTAAAGTCGTTCGGGACGCGGAGGGATTCGCGCTCTATTTTTCACGGTCGCCCATCCCCTACGGAAGAGATATTGAGAAATTTACAACCTATAAAGGCGAAACACCTGAAGACGAGCAAATGGAATTTCTCGAAAAATATCCGTTTTATCGCCACATAGGCCTTTACGCCTTCGAAAGAAAAACGCTCATGAAGTTTTGCGAACTTCCCAAGTCAGATCTGGAAAATGTGGAGAAACTTGAGCAGCTAAGGGCATTGGAATATGGCATTCCGCTCTTGACCGTTTTAGTGGAATACAATGGCATAAGCGTGGATCATCCCGAGGATATTCTGCGTATTCAAAAAGGCATAACCGGATAATCAGTATTCCTCTTCATCCCACATCTTTTTGTCGAACGCGATAACGCGGTTTCTCCCAGAGGCCTTGGCCTTGTAAAGGGCGACATCAGAGAATTTGACGCACTGCCAGAAATTTTCCGTGTCATCCGGAAACATGGAAACCCCGATACTGATAGTTTTCTTCAATTGTTTTCCCGCCACGGAAAAGGATGAAGCCTCTACCGCCTTTCTGATTTTTTCGGCTACAGAAAAGACAACCTCTTTATTTTGTGGATCCATCAAAAGGATGAGAAATTCCTCGCCCCCGTAACGAATAACCACGTCCGAACGTCTCACATTATCCAAAAGGATACGGGAAAGGCGCTTGAGAACCAGATCCCCCGTTTCATGGCCGTACATATCGTTGACCTGTTTGAAGAAGTCTATGTCGGCCATGAGGATTCCCATGTGGGAAGAGCGGCGGAGGATCCCTTCGGTGAGAGTCTCGGCGCTGTCACCGAGAAATCGCCGGTTCAAAAGCCCTGTCAAGGCGTCCGTGGCGGTGGTTTCTTTTAAGAGTTCCACCAGGCGTTTTGAAGCGATGACCGGGGCGCATTCCGTGAGGTAGGTTTTTAACAATCCCATCAATTCCTTCGATTCCAAACGCTTTCTTTCCGTCTTGCGGACTATAATCTGAAGTATCAACCCCGTAGATTCTCCGATGATGACGGGAAGGCAAAAGTAATCATTTTCCTCCTCCTGGATAAACCTCGAGCATAATCCCGTCACCTGGGTGGAGGATATAAATTTGGAGGTTCTTTTCGCCCGGCAAAGGTTTGCGTCGGTAAGAATCTCTTTGTCACACCAAAGTCCGTCGGGAGGTGGCCCCTCGATGATAACGGGAATGATATGATTTTTGCTGTTATTTACTTCGTAGATCGTGAAAGAAGAGAACCCGAAGGTTTCTTTCAGAAGACGCGAAATCCTTTTGTAAACCTCGGAAAGGGAGTCGTCTTCTTCAATGATGCTCTTGAATTTCCTCAGGTTTTCCATTCGTTCCATGAATTGGTTAAAGGACGCGGCCATCTGGCCTATCTCGTCTTTCGTGAAAACCTTCAAACGAAAACTCAAATCCTCCAATCCCGAAGACAGATTCAACATGGTTTCGGAAATGGCATTAATAGGGTGCGTGATGGTTCGTTCGATAAATATGAGGATGGCCAGCAAGACGCCAAACGCGATGAAAAACAACGCGATAATGCCAAAAACCATTTTTCGAAAGGTTTGGAGCTGCTTGGAATAATCCTGCCCATAGACGACGATTCCGATATTTTCGCCCATTATGTCTTTTATGGGGAAGGAATAGAACCCCTTAAAATTTACAAACTTGAATATTTCGCGGGTTGTTCCTTTTTCAATCTTCCGGGCCGCGCATTTTTGGCACATGGCGTCGAGCCAGGAGGGCTTTGAGGGATAGATTCGCACATAGGGCCCCAATGTTTTTTGTTTGGGGAGGTGAAAGGATTTCGATAATATTAGTTTATTTCTCAATATATAGATGCTGATGGCCTCATCCTGAACACCTTTTAGAATCGATGCGACTTTTGTCAAAGGGAAGAGACATTCAACCGAACCAAAGTGCTGGTTCGCGTCGTCAATGGAGACTATGCCGCGGATATAACAGCCCGAGCGCCCAATTTCTATCCCTGAATAGGGTTTATGGGTCTTGTTGACGAGAACTACCGAGGGACGGAAGGCGCTTAGATTGTCTCCTCCATCGTGGTTCCCCGGCTTTCGCCAGAGCCTGAGGAAGCTCGTGGCCGGCGGCAGGTGGAAATGAACCTTTATTTCCCTGTTTATGCCGCTCGCCTTGGCGACTTGCCCGAGGATGGGCTGAATCCATCCCCTCAGGAAGTTTTGCGAGTCCTTCAGGAATATCTCACGTTCGGAGCGAGAGGCGTCATCGGAAACCTGTTCGTAGAGCCGATACGCGTCTCGCACCGCCGTAATAGCCGCAAGGGTAGCGGCAACGGTCAGTGCCTCCTCACCGACTTGGTTGACTTGGTTTAAGACGACCTGGTGAATGGTTTTAGCCTGGCGATAGAATTGCGATTTGGATGATTGGATGAGAAAGTGCCGGAAAAGAAGGGCGAACACAGTGCCAACCGCGATAAAGAAGATGAGAACAGGGATGATAATGCGATATCGTATCTTCATATATAATCAGACAATATTATTAGGATTTTTCCATAACCTCACCGATTTTAAACACAAATGACTCCTGTAAAGCTTAATCGGCTTAAATCATTTCGGATTTATATAACTTCAGGTAATCCTCCCGCGGCGGGGAGAAAACCTCGAAGACAAGGCAGTCGGTATCAACCTCGGCCTTGTGGGGGACGTTCGGGGGAATGGTCCAGGCGTCGCCGGGGGCCACCTGAAAGGTCTCCTCGCCGATGGTCAGCTTCATCGACCCCTCCAGGAGGGTGCCCGTCTGTTCGTAGACGTGATCGTGGAGGGGGAGAACCCTTCCCGCCTCCAACCTGAAAAGGGCGCTCAAGGTGTGGGGGCCGTGGCCCATCACCTTGATGTCGATGCCGGGAATCAGTTCCTTGAAGCCATCCGAATCGTATTTTTTGAACATCTCTTTCTCCCTTTTCAGGATTTCTTTTCATTGAGCTTGGAGAGCTGCTTGTTCCAGTAGGCGTTGGCGTTTTTGATGTAGGTGTCCGGGTTGATGATATCAGCCTCCAACTGTTCCCGGAGCTTGTCGGAGAGCCTGCCCTGTTCGACAACCTCTTTTCCCGCCTTCTCCAAAAGTTTTTTGTATTTGAGAATCAGAGGTTTGAGAAGGAGATTCTTCGCCCGGAGGATCTCGCCGCCCGGCCGGTATATCTCCATGACGATCTCCGCGTGCATGTTCTTTACGACCCGCTCGAAGAGGTGATGGACCACCTGGAAGTGTTCCATCTGAGGGAAACCGCTGTTGCAGACGACGCCCACCTTGGGAGGGGGTCCATGCCGCCGGGGATGCCGCCAAACGCCGTCCACCTTGATGAAATTGGGGAGAACGTTGGGAAGCATCCGGTCCATGAAGGTCTTCAACTGGGCGGTGATGCAGTCCACGTAGAGGGGAGAGGCGAAGATGAGGAGGTCGCACGCCCGCAGCTTCTCCGTGAGTTCCGCCATGTCGTCCTTCTGGATGCACACACCCGGGGTCTTGATCCAGCAGGCGAAACAGCCCTTGCATGGGTGGATGGTCTTTTTCGACAAGAGGACGATCTCGGTTTCCGCCCCCTTGGCCGCCGCGCCCTTGAGAAAGGCCTTCAAGATGGTCTGGGTGTTGCTTGCCTCCCCGCGGGGACTTCCGTTGATGGCGATAATCTTCAAAACGCGCTCCTTTATCTGTTCAGGTTTGTCCTACTTATACGGCAATGCCACCCAAATCTCAAGGGTGATGGGCCGCCTGCGGGCGGTCGCTTCGCGGCCTTGAAGGTGAAAGTCTGAAGGTCTGAAGGTCGGGGCTTCGCCCCTTGAAGTCTGAAGTCCGAAGGGTTTTTGACCCGTCCTGATATAGGTTTACAGAAAGAGAGGAGAGACGGGGGGACAGGTCTTGCATTTTTTTGCCGGGAGTTTATATTAAATTTATGGCAAGGCCGACGCGATACGAATATCCGGGGGGCATCTACTATATCCGGAGCCGGGGTAGGGGACGGGAGCCCATCTTTCGTGAGGAGGAGGACCGCTTGGAATTTTTGGACATCCTGTCCGAGACGGTCTTCCGGTTCAAGTGGCTCTGTCATTCCTACTGTCTCCTGGACGATCACTACCACCTCATCCTGGAGACGCCCCAGGGGAACCTGTCCCGCGGGATGCGCCAGGTCAACGGCCTTTACACCCAGATGTTCAACCGGAAATATCGGCGCAGGGGCGCCCTTTTCGGGGGACGGTTCCGCTCCGTCATCTTCGAAAAGGCGCGTTACCTTCTCCCCTTGCACCGCCACATGGTTCTGAATCCGGTGAGAGCGGGGCTGACCCGCTCCCCCGATTCGTGGCGTTGGAGCAGTCACAGACCCATCCTCGGGGAGGCGAAGCGCCCTCCGTTTCTCTTTACCCGGGCGATTCTCGCCCCGTTTTCGAAGGGAAACGGGCAGCGAGGCCTCAAGGAATACAAGGATTTCATTGCCTCCGGGGAACGGGAGCGGTTTGCCTGGCGGGGCCTGAAGTTTCAGGTGTTTCTCGGCAGTGATTTCTTCATCGACACGATTCGTCGGATGATGCCCGTGCATAAATCGGACAAACGTGATAAAACCCCTTGCGTGGCCATCCCGGGCGAGGGGATCTTTCAGGCCTTGGCGGGCCGTGTGTGGACCTCGCGCCGCGAACGGGACGTCCTTATCTATCAGGCCTACGTGGAACAGGGATACACCCTGCGGGAGATCGCCGATTGCCTGGGGGTTCACGCGGCGACCGTGAGCCGGGCGGTCCGTAGAGTGGAAAAACGAATGATTCGTTAGTGTTGTGAGAACAGTTGGGAGGTATCGGAGAATGGGAAAGATTAAGATCGCGATCTGCGGCATTGGAAACTGCGCGTCCTCTTTGATTCAGGGTATCGAGTATTACAGGGAAGAAAACGGGAAGGCGCCTATCGGCCTCATGCACCCGGAGATCGGCGGGTATAGACCTTCCGATATCGAGGTCGTGGCCGCCTTCGACGTGGACGCGAGAAAGGTGGGAAAAGACGTGTCCGAGGCCATTTTCCAGCCTCCGAACTGCACCACCGTTTTCCATCCCAACGTCCCGAAAATGGGCGTTCAGGTCTCCATGGGTCGGGTCCTGGACGGGGTGTCGGAGCACATGAAGGACTATGACCCGGCGCATACCTTCGTGGTGAGTGAGGCGAAAGAGGCGGAGAAGGCGGATATTGTCAAGACCCTGAAGGGTTCCGGGGCCGAGATCCTCCTCAACTATTTGCCCGTGGGGTCCGAGCGGGCCGTTCGGTTCTACGCGGAATGCGCGCTGGAGGCCGGCGTCGCCCTCATCAACAACATGCCGGTCTTCATCGCGAGCGACGACGCCTGGGCAAAGCGTTTCGAGGCGGCGGGGCTTCCCATCATCGGCGACGATATCAAATCCCAGCTGGGCGCCACCATCGTCCACCGGACCCTCGCGAACCTCTTCAAGCGGCGCGGGGTCAAACTGGAGCGGACCTACCAGCTCAACACGGGCGGAAATACCGATTTCCTCAACATGCTCAACCGGGCGCGGCTCGCCTCCAAGAAGGAATCGAAGACGGAGGCGGTCCAGTCCGTGCTGAAGGAACGGCTTCACGCGGAGGATATCCACGTGGGCCCCAGCGACTACGTGGCCTGGCAGAAGGATAACAAGGTCTGTTTCATCCGGATGGAGGGGAAACTCTTCGGGGATGTCGCCATGAACCTGGAGCTGCGTCTCTCCGTGGAGGATTCTCCCAACTCGGGCGGCGTGGTCATCGACGCGATCCGCTGTTGCAAGCTGGCCCTGGACAGGGGAAAGGGCGGGATTCTCTATTCCCCCTCGTCCTATTTCATGAAGCATCCCCCGAGGCAGTTCCCGGACGACGAGGCCTATCGGCTGACGGAGGATTTCATAGCGGGGAGGCGGGACGCTTAACTCCCGTGACATGCCCGACCTTTGCCGCGGGTAGGGGGCGGTTTTGGCAAAAGGGGCGTCCCAAGCTGATGATCCCGGTTCTGTGGGTTCCCTCGCGCGGGCCATGTCCTGTGTCGAAGCCCCCGACCGGGACCTTGAAATCCTCGTTTAATCCTGTTTGAATAAATACATAAAGAACATAAAGAAAGGATGAGAGAAAGGAGGCGAACATGCGTAAGGCGTGCGTGGTTTTCCCGTCCTACTGGGCGAGACGGAAGGAGGAGGGCTGGCTGCCGGGGGACGCCGTGTATGACCATCCCATCCCCCTCGACGAGGAAGGAACGCTGCTTCGGGCCTTGAAGAGCCTCGAAATTTTAGAATCGAGGGATTTCGAGGTGGTGGTCCTGGCGATTCCCACCTCGGAGGATATCGCGGACGCGGTGGAGGAGAAGGTGAAGGAAATCATCCGGGAGGCGCGCCGAGAGGTGGCGGCGCCCATCCATGTGTTCGGTTCCTCCCACCTGCGGAAGATCCACGCGTGGCTGGAGAGCGCCGGCGGCGTGGGCCTGAGAGACCTCGTTCGGTTGCGGGGTTATTCCCACGTGCGCAATCTCTGCATCCTTGTTCCCCATATCCTGGGATCGGAAACAGCCGTCCTCATTGACGACGACGAGGTCTTCGAGGACCCGCGGTTCATGGACAAGGCCCTGGAGGTCATCGGCGGGACCCTGAACGATGAACCTGTTTACGCCGTCGCGGGTTACTACCTCCAGCCGGACGGGCAGTACCGGGTGAAGAAGGCCTTTGAGCCCTGGATGAGGCACTGGGACCAGGTGGACAGGATGAACGAGGCCTTCGATACCTTCATCGGGCGGCCGCCGCGATACAAGGTGACCCCATTCGTCTTCGGGGGGAACATGGTGATCCACCGGGACCTGTTTACGAAGGTGCCCTTCGACCCGCTGGTTCCCCGCGGCGAGGACATCGATTATCTCATCAACGCGCGCATGTTCGGTTTCAAGTTTTTCCTCGACAACACCCTTGCCATCAAACACCTGCCGCCGCCCAAGACGCATCCCGCGTGGCGCCGGCTTCGGGAGGATGTCTTCCGGTTCCTCTTTGAGAGGGAAAAGATCCGCCGGCAGAGGCCATTGCCAGGCATGATGCCCGTGCGCCCGGAGGATTACGATCCCTACCCGGGGGCCTTTCTGAAGGACGATCTGGAGTCGAAGGTGGAAGGGGCGTCGAGGGTCCTGGCGGAGTTCTACCGGGAGAAGGGGGACGCGGACGGGGCGGAGGAGAGCCTGAGAACCGTCGCCCTCATGCGGGAGGTCCTCCGGGATGAACGGAACCCCTTCGATGATCTTTTGAAACTCCAGGCGCGCTGGGAGCGGCTCATGGACCTGGCGGCGCATCTGGACGCGCGAGAGGTATTCGCTGACATCCCATAAAAATTAAGGGGCCCGCCCGTCGAATGGCAACGGGTGGATGTTTTTGTTAAAAGCCTTTTATATCAATGAGATATGGAGGGTTAGCCCATGGAATTTTTCGGGGAAAAGCGGGGAAAAAATTTCAAAATGGATATAAATTTCCCTTGACAAACCCATGCCGTTTGCTATAGGAAAGACCGGGCTATGAAATTTTTCACAAATTAAGGTAGGTAAAAAAGGAGCGGGGTATGTTGAAGGCTTATCTTCCTATTTTAATTTTGGTTCTCGTCGCGGCGGGTTTCGCCGCGTTTGCCGTGGTCGCCTCTCACTTGCTGGGGCAGCATCGGCCGACCCGGGTAAAGATGGCGCCCTACGAATGCGGTGTCGCCTCGCCCGGTTACGGGAGGACCCGGATCCCTCTTCGGTATTACACCGTGGCCATGCTCTTTCTTCTCTTCGACCTGGAAGTGGTTTTCCTCTATCCATGGGCCGTGACGTTCAAAAAACTGGGGCTCTTCGGCCTCGTTGAGATGTTGGTATTCATCGGCATCCTGCTGGTGGGATATGTCTACGTCTGGAAAAAAGGAGCTTTGGAATGGGATTAGAAACTGTTTTTGGCAAGGGACCGATTACCGCGGGCCTCGATAAGCTCGTCAACTGGGCGAGAAAGAATTCCATCTGGCCCGTGACGTTCGGGTTGGCGTGCTGCGCTCTCGAGATGATGGTGGCCTCGTCCGCGTCCTACGACATCGCCCGGTTCGGGGCGGAGGTCTTCCGGCCCTCGCCGAGGCAGGCGGACCTGATGATCGTGGCGGGGACGGTGACGAAGAAGATGGCCCCCATCCTGAGACGAATCTATGAGCAGATGCCCGAACCCAAGTGGGTCATCGCCTATGGAACCTGCGCTTGTTCCGGCGGCATGTTCCAGAGCTACAACGTCGTGCAAGGAGTGGACACCATTGTCCCCGTGGACGTCTACATCCCCGGGTGTCCCCCGCGCCCCGAGGCCTTGCTTGCCGGGATCATCAAGCTGCAAAAGAAGATAGAGCAGGAAACGCTGCTCGACCGTAAAGACGAAAAAACCGCGCTCGTTTCCGCGTAGGGGTAGGCTATGGATTATCACGAGATGGTCGATCTGTTGAAGGAGCGCTTCCCGGAAGCGATCCAGGGATACAAGATTTTCAGAGGGGAGCTGACGATTGACGTGGATGTCCGGTCCCTTCTTCCGGTATGCGCCTTCCTCAAGGAGGAAGCGCCTTTCAGGATGGATGTCCTGACCGACCTGGCGGGGCTCGACTACGGCCCCGACGCCTCCCCGAGATTCGGCGTTTCCTACCAACTGACCTCCACGGTGAATCTTTTCCGCATGCGGGTAAAGACCGCCTTCGACGAGGGAACGGAAGTCGCGTCCGTGACTGGAATCTGGAAGAGCGCCCTCTGGGTGGAACGGGAGGCGTGGGAGATGTTCGGCATCAATTTCGTGAACCACCCCGACCTGCGCAAACTCCTCCTCTCCGATGACATGGAAGGGTATCCAATGCGCAAGGACTTTCCCACGAAGGGATTTCACTACGAAGAGCCTTACAAGGTTTAGGGGTTGAATATCCAAAATATCGACTGAGGAAAGCGATGGCTGAAACAAAGTACATGACGGTCAATATGGGTCCTCAACATCCCGCGACACACGGGGTCTTGCGGCTGCTGCTCGAACTGGATGGTGAATATATCGTCAAGACGACCCCGATCATCGGTCACCTGCACCGTGGTGTTGAGAAGCTGGCTGAAGAGCGAACCTATCACCAGTTCATTCCGTTCACGGACCGCCTCGACTACACGGCGGGGATGAATAACAACCTCTCCTACGTCATGGCGGTGGAGAAGCTTTTGGGGATCGAGGTGCCCAAGCGTGCCCAGTATATCCGGGTTGTCCTGGCGGAGCTTCAGCGGATCGCCGCCCACCTCATCTGGCTTGGAACCCATGCCCTGGACATCGGGGCCATGACGGTCTTGTTCTACACGTTCCGGGAGCGTGAGACGGTCATCAATATCCTGGAGCATGTCTCCGGCGCGCGGCTGACCCCGAGCTTCATGCGGATCGGTGGCTTGGCGGCGGATGTCCCCGAGAATTTCGAGACCCTCGTCATGGATTTTGTTGAGAAATTTCCCGAGTGCATCGACGGATACGAAACCCTCCTGACGAAAAACCCCATCTGGCTGCAGAGGACCAAGGGGATTGGGATCCTCTCCAAGGAAGACGCCCTGAATTACGGGGTGACGGGGCCCGTGCTTCGCGGCTCCGGCGTGAAGTGGGACATTCGGAAGAAGTTCCCTTACAGCAGTTACGAGGACTTCGACTTCGAGATCCCCGTGGGGTCCACGGGAGACGTTTACGACCGGTACCTGGTGCGGCTGGAAGAGATGCGGCAGTCCACGCGCATCATCAAGCAGGCCATTACCAATATGCCGTCCGGAGAGGTTCTCGCGGACGATCCCAGGGTATGCCTTCCCTCCAAGGACAAGGTTTACAACGATATCGACGCCCTCATCCGGCATTTCAAGATCGAATCGGCCGGCTTCGAAGCCCCGGAAGGGGAGGTCTTTTTCAGCGCGGAGAACCCCAAGGGGGAACTGGGTTTCTACGTGGTCAGCGACGGCTCGAACATGCCGTTTCGCATCAAGATACGAAATCCCTCTTACTTCAACCTCGCCGCGTTGCCGAAGATGATAGAGGGGAGCCTCATCGCGGACGTGGTCACGGTGATCGGGAGCATCGATATCGTGCTTGGAGAAATCGACAAATAATGATGACGCAAGAATGGGAGTGAAAGAATGGGTGGAGTCCTATTCAGCTGCTGGAACGGAAAGGTTGTAGACAATCGCGAGAAGAAACCCGAAGAGTTCGAACCGCCGGTAGATATCTCTCTTCCAGCAGATTTCTTTCAGGGGAAAGACGTCAAGGCCTTCATGGGATGGGGCGGGTTCGTCGTCAAGGACGCGGGCGTCTCCGTCGTGGATCTCTGTGTGGCCTTCCTGGAAAAGGTGCAGGAAGAATCCTGCGGCCAGTGCATTCCCTGCCGCATCGGCACCAAGGTGATGCTGGAGATCATGCGGGACATCGCCGACGGGAAGGGGAAGAAGGGAGACCTGGAGACCCTCAAATCCCTGGGCGAGACGATCCGGAAATCCTCCAAGTGCACCATCGGCCAGACCTCTCCCGCGCCGGTCATCGACGCGATTACCCATTTCAAGGAAGACTTTGAGAAAGCCCTGGAGGGAAAGAAGAAGCCGGAAGGGGAGGGGGAGAAACCCCGCTTTGTTTCCAAGGTGACGGCCCCCTGCATGAACGCCTGTCCCTCGCATCTCAACGTTCCCCGCTACGTGGAGCTGATAAAGGACGGCCGCTTCCTCGATTCCCTCGAGGTCATTCGGGAGAACACCTGCCTTCCCGGCGTCCTGGGACGGGTTTGCGTTCGGCCCTGCGAATCCAACTGCCGGCGGGCCAACGTGGACGAATCTATTTCCATCAAATACCTGAAGCGCTTCGCGGCGGATTTCGAGCTTGAAAAACATCACGATCCGAAACTTCCCTTGCCGACGGAAAAGAAAGGCAAGAAGGTGGGCATCATCGGCGCGGGCCCCTCGGGGGTCACGTGCGCCTACTATCTGGCGGAAAAGGGTTACCAGGTGACGATTTTCGAGCGCTTCGGCGAACCGGGCGGCATGTCCGCCATGGGGATTCCCGACTACCGCCTCCCCCGTCCCATCCTCCGCCGTGAGGTGGAGATCATTCAGTCCATGGGTGTGGAGATCCGTTACAACACCATGGTGGGACGCGATATCACCATGAAACAGCTTAGGGACGAGTTCGATGCCATCTTCATCGCGGTCGGCGCCCAGGGCAGCTCCAGCATGCGGGTTAAGGGTGAAGACGCCGGCTACAAGGGATTCATCCCGGGCGTCAAGTATCTCCTCGACATCAACCAGGGGCGAGATCCCTACCCGGAGGGGAAGAAGGTCGTGGTGGTCGGCGGCGGGAACGTGGCCATCGACTGCGTTCGCTGCTCTTTCCGCATCGGGAAGGAGGACGTGAACCTCGTCTACCGCCGCACCAAGAAGGAGATGCCTGCCGACGACGTGGAGATCAAGGACGCGGAAGAGGAACAGGTGAACTTCCATTTCCTTTGCAACCCCACGAGGATCATCGCGGAGAACGGGAAGGTCGTGGGAGTCGAGCTTATACGCATGGAGCTGGGCGAGCCGGACGAGAGTGGACGCCGGCGGCCGATTCCCATCGAGGGATCCGAGTTTGTCATCGACACGGACATCATCGTCCCCGCCATCGGGCAGACCATCGACCTCTCCTTCATCGACGCGGACACCCAGTTGGAGGTGACGCGGAAGAACACCATCATTGTGAATCCAGAAACCATGATGACCAGCGTGGAGGGTATCTTCTCCGCAGGGGACTGCGTGACGGGGCCGGGGGCCCTGGTCGAAGCGGCCGGCGGGGGAAGGACCGCGGCGTTCAGGATTCACCAATACCTGAGCGGGGAGGAAGTGAAACGGACCGATGAGGAGTTGATGGAGGATTTCTTCTCCGCCATCGGCGTCTATGACCCCAAGGAAGACATCGGGATCATCGACGGCAGGGAGAGGAAACACCTGAAGATGCTGCCTCCGGAGACCCGTAAATACACCTTCGACGAGGTGGAGGCGGGCTTTCCCATCAACGAGGCCATCGAAGAGGCGGACCGTTGCCTGCGGTGCTACCGTATCGGGCTGGTTGCCATATAAACGCTTGGGACGGCTGAAACAGCGTGAGAAAAATGGTTGTAATCATTTTTGGAGAACGTGAATGACGGTGCATATTACGATAAACGGCAAGGAGATCGAGGCGGAAAAGGGGAAGACGATCCTCGAGGTAGCGCGGGAAAACGATATTTACATCCCCACGCTCTGTTATCATTCACACCTTCACCCCATTGGCTCATGCCGCCTGTGCGTGGTCGATATCGAGGGATACCCCATGCCCATGGCCGCGTGCACCACGCCCGTTGCCGAGGGCATCAAGGTCCACACGAACACGGGGCGGGTTCTGAAAATGCGCCGCCAGGCGATGGAGCTCATCCTGGTCAATCATCCCCTCGATTGTCCCGTCTGCGACAAGGGGGGCGAGTGCCGTTTGCAGGACCTTGCCTACGAATTCGGAATCGACGAGCAGCCGTTTCACGCGAAGAAACCGGAAAGGGATCATGTTCCCTTTTCGACCCCCCTGATCCGCCAGTGGTATGACCGGTGCGTCCTCTGTCTCCGGTGCGTCCACGTGTGCCACGAGCTGGTGGGCAACGCGGCCATCGATATCAAGGAGACGGGCTACCGGACGGTCGTCTATCCCGTGGCCCCGGAGCGCTGCTACTCCTGCGGGGAATGCCTTTCCGTTTGTCCCGTCGGCGCCCTGACGGAGGCGGTCAATCCCTTGCGCGGCCGGTTGTGGCAGATTGAGCGAAAACCGACAACCTGCGGCCAATGCGGCGTCGGCTGCCAGTTGGAGGTCAGCGTTTTCGAGAACCAACCGGTCAACATCAAGACGGACGATGTGGCGGGAGAGGGCCCCAACTACGGAAGCCTCTGTGCGCGGGGGCGGTTTTTCTACGACTACGTGGGAAGCGAAGAGAGGCTCGCGGGGCCTAAGGTAAAGAAGGCGGACGAATGGGTGGACGCGACATGGGACGAGGCCTACGAGAGCGCTATCGACCATCTCAGGGAGGTCATGGAGACAAGCGGTCCCGAATCGATTGGGTTCATCGCTTCTTCGAGGCTTTTGAACGAGGACCTGGTGGCCCTCTACGAGTTCGCGAAGAACGGCCTGGGAGTTCCCAACGTGGACACCTCCCACCGCCTGGACCTGGCCGCCGGCGATGGGGCTGATGAAAAGGTTCAGGTCGTAGCGTCTCATAAAGACCTGGATAGCCTTCTCGCGGCGGATGTGATCGTCGTGGCGGGCGGCGACCTGGACATGACGGCCCAGGTGGTGGCCAACCGTATCCGGGTGGCCCAGCGTCTGCGCGACACGAAGATCATCGTGATCAATCCCTACCGCTCGCGCCTCGACGAGATTTCGGATGCCATCCTCACCTGCAACATGGGAACGGAAATCCCCGTCTTCAACGGCTTGTTGAAGGAGGCCTTCGGTGAAAATGATGCGGTGAAGGGAACTACAGGTTGGGAGGAGCTTTCGAAACAACTGATCGATTACTCGGCGGAGGCCGTCTGTGACGCGGCGCAGGTTGACCGGGAGATGTTCGACAAGGCCGCGACGCTTTTGAAGGAGGCCGGATCGGTTGTCTTCGTCCGCGGGAACACCCTGGGGCAGGCCCCTGCGGGGAGCCGGAAGATCAAGGCCTATGCCAACCTGGCGCTGGCTTGTCACGCGGCGGGGAAAACCATCGGCTGGTTCCCTGTGACGGCCTACGCTAATGGGGTGGGCTCCCGGTTGATCGGAAACGCCTATGGAGACGGCCTGACCTACGGAGAGATGATCCAGGCGGCCAGAGACGGGAAGATCAAGGCCCTGGTAGTCGTGGAAGAGGACCCCATGGCGGCATTGCCCGACACGGCTTACGTGAAGGAGGCGCTGGAAGCCCTCGATTTTCTGATGGTCGTCGATCTCTTTGAGACAAGGGCCTCCGGGCTGGCGGACCTTTTGATTCCCTCGTGCAGTTTCATGGAGAAGACGGGAAGTTTCGTCAACATGGAAGGAAAACGCCGGGAGGTCAAGGTCGTGATGGCGCCTATGGGGCAGGCGCGCACGGTGGGCCACATTTTTGCCGACATCGCGGCGAAGATGAAGGTAGAGGTGGACCTGGCGCCGGAGACAGTGGCGGGAAGGGTCTCGGAAATCCTCGCCAAGGCGGGCGGCACGAATGGAGGCGTAGGATTCTCCCAGGTTACTTACGAGGCGCCGCGCATGGAGGAAAATGGCCATCTCTTCCTCGTTCCCGTGGACCTGCACTACAATCATCACTACGGAACGGATGACATCTTCGCGACGGCCATCGACAAGCTGGGAAAAGAGCCGAAATTCCTGATGAATCCCAAGGACGCCGCGCGCCTTGGCGTGGAAGAGGGAAGCGAAGTGGCCATCAAGACGGAAAGGGGAGAGGTGAGCGTCTCACCCGTTTTAACAGAGGCGGTCAAGGAAGGGCACCTCGTCTACAAAGGACATTATCGCTGGAGCGGCCTCCAGTCCCTGTTTGCCTTTGACATGGATGAGGAGACCAAGACGCCTGTTACAGGATTTCTTCGCGTAAAATTGCAGAAGCCTTAAAAGGGGAAGGGTGCAATGGCGTTACTGATAGAATCGATAGTGAAGGTTATCGTCGTCTTCGGGATTTTCATGGGGTGCGTGGCCTACTTGACCCTGCTTGAACGAAAGGTTCTGGGGCGCGTGCAGGTCCGTTATGGCCCCAACCGGGTCGGGCCCTTCGGGCTCTGGCAGCCCATAGCGGACGGAATCAAGGCCTTCTTCAAGGAAGACCTCATCCCGGCGAACGCGGACAAGCCCGTTTTTATCATCGCCCCGATGATCACGGTCGCCTCCGCCCTGTGCCTCATCGCGGTAATCCCCTTCGGGGACAAGATTACCCTCTTCGGACGCACCATCTACCTGAGGATCACGGACCTGGATGTGGGAATCCTCTACCTCTTCGCCTTCGCTTCCCTCGGGGAATACGGTGTGGTCCTGGGCGGTTGGGCCTCCGGGAACAAGTACGGCGTCATCGGCGCCTTGCGCGCCGCGGCGCAGATGATCAGTTACGAACTGGCCTTGAGCCTTTCCGTCATCGGGGTCATCATGATAAGCGGCTCCCTGAGCCTATCCGTCATCGTGGAGAAGCAGGCGCACCTGTGGAACATCGTCTATCAGCCTTTTGCCTTCGTGTTCTACATGGTCTGCGCCCTGGCGGAGATCAACCGGACGCCGTTCGACATGCCGGAGGCCGAGGCAGAGCTGGCGTGCGGATACAACATCGAATACAGCAGCATGAAATTCGCCCTCTTCTTCATGGGGGAATACGCCCACCTGGTGGCGGTCTGCGCCGTTGCGACGACGCTCTTCCTGGGCGGGTGGCAGGGACCGTTCCTACCAGGCGTGCTCTGGTTCTTTATCAAGACCTTTATCCTTGTATTCTTCTGCATCTGGGAGCGCGGGACCTTCCCGAGGTTGCGGTATGACCAGATTATGCACTTCGGCTGGAAAATCCTGTTGCCTCTGACGCTGGCGAACGTTCTGGTAACCGCTATCGTGATGGCACTATAGGGAGGATGATTCGATGATTATGCCGTTGATCAAGGGATTGAAATACACGCTTGGCAGGTTCTTCTCCAAGCCCATCACCATCCAGTATCCCGAGGAAAGGCGCGAAGTCGCCCCGCGCTGGCGCGGCATCCACTACTTCAACGTGGACGAGAACGGGATGTTCAAGTGCGTGGCCTGCGGGCTGTGCGCCGCGGTCTGCCCCTCCAAGTGCATCCGGATCAAGGCGGGAGAGGACGAGGACGGGGTTCGGTATCCCATGGAATACGAGATCAACGCCATCCGCTGCATCTACTGCGGATTCTGCGTGGAGGCGTGTCCGGTGGACGCCATTCGAATGGGGTCGAAGTATGATTTCACGGATTATCATCGCGAGGATTTCCGTTTAACGATTGACCGCCTGGTAACCCAGGACTACCTGGACAAATAGGAGTAGAAAGCATGGCCGTTCTTATCGCGAAATGGGTGATATTCGTAGTCACAAGCCTGCTGGCGATCGTTTCGTCCCTGATGATGATTACCCGCAGGAATACCATTCACAGCGCCCTGTTCATGGTTCTGGCCTTTGTCGCCTCCGCGATTCTCTACCTGCTGCTGGGATGTCAGTTCCTGGCCATGATTCAGATTATCGTCTACGCCGGGGCGGTTATGATGCTGGTTATCTTCGTCATCATGATGATAGACCTGAGCCGCGAGGAGAAACTGAAGATGAAGATTACCAAGACAAAGGTGGCCGGCGTCATCATCAGCATCCTCTTCATGCTCTTTCTCATCCTGGTCATGGCCTTCAACAGCGTGAAGGGAAAGATGGGGACCCTCGCCTCCATTGGGGACGCGAAGACCATCGGAACCCTGTTGTTCAGCAGGTTCCTGCTTCCCTTCGAGGTGGCGTCGGTTCTGCTCCTCGCTGCCATGGTGGGGGCCGTCATGTTAAGCAAAAAGAAAGCGTTTGGAGGAGAGGATCAATGATACCCGTTCAGGCCTATTTCGTCGTAAGCGCGATCTTGTTCATCATCGGGGTCATCGGCGCCATCACGCGCCGCAACGCCATCGTGGTGTTCATGTCCATTGAGATGATGCTGAACGCCGTGAATTTGACGCTGATCGCCGCGTCCAGTTATCTCCATTCCATCGATGGGGTCATGTTCGTCTTCTTCGTGATGACCGTGGCGGCGGCCGAGGCGGCGGTGGGACTGGCCATCTTCCTGATGATGTACAGGAAGAAGGACACCATCAAGTTAGACGAATTCAACCTGCTTAAAGGATAAACGAAGGAGATCGTTCGATGACATCGTATATCTGGCTCATCCCATTCTTCCCGATGGTTGGCTTTTTGATCAATGGGCTCCTGGGCGTAAAATTCAAGCGCTCCTGGATACATATCATCGCGGCGTCCGCCATCGGCCTGTCCTTTCTTGCGACGCTGATTCTCTTCTTCGAGCTCTTGAAGGTCGAGCCCGCCGCCCGTCACTTCGAGAACGTTATCTTCGACTGGATCATCGCGGGGAAGTTCAAGACCCAGATCGCCTTCATGATCGATCCCCTCTCCATCGTCATGGCGCTCGTGGTAACCGGCGTCAGCTTCATGATTCATATCTACGCCGGTGGATACATGCACGGCGACCCGGGCTTCCGCCGATTCTTCATCTATCTGAACCTGTTCGTATTCTTCATGCTCATCCTCATCCTGGCCAACAGCTTTCTGCTCATGTTCGTCGGATGGGAAGGCGTGGGACTCTGTTCTTACCTCCTCATCGGGTTCTGGTTTGAAAAGGATTCCGCGGCCACCGCGGGAAAGAAGGCATTCGTGGTGAACCGGATTGGCGACTTCGGGTTCGTCCTGGGCCTGTTTCTCATCGTGGCGACCCTGAGCCAGCACGGGATCTGGTCCCTCAATTTTGACGTGGTCTTCAAACACGCTGAGCTCCTCGGACCTACCACGGTCACGGCCATAACCCTATTGCTCTTCATCGGCGCCACGGGAAAGTCGGCGCAGATTCCCCTGTATGTCTGGCTGCCCGATGCCATGGAGGGTCCCACGCCCGTCAGCGCCCTGATCCACGCCGCCACGATGGTCACGGCGGGTGTTTACATGATCGCCCGGTGCAACGTCCTGTACAGCATGGCGCCCGTGTCCTTGGAAGTAGTTGCAGTGGTCGGAGCCCTGACCGCCTTCTTCTCGGCCACCATCGCCCTGGTGCAGAACGACTTCAAGCGCATCCTGGCCTATTCGACGGTGAGCCAGTTGGGCTACATGTTCGTGGGTGTCGGGGTAGGGGCCTTCAGCGCCGGCATCTTTCACCTCATGACCCACGCCTTCTTCAAGGGGCTCCTCTTCCTCGCCTCCGGGAGTGTCATGCACGCCATGGCGGGGGAACTGAACATCCAGAAGATGGGGGGACTCAAGAAGTTCATGCCTGTGACCTTCTGGGTCTTTATGATGGCGACCCTGGCCATCTCCGGGATTCCCGGGTTTTCCGGGTTCTTCAGCAAGGACGAGATCCTGTGGCAGTCCTTCCACCGCGGGCATCTCTTCGTCTGGATCCTGGGGACGCTGGCGGCCGGATTGACGGCCTTCTACATGTTCCGCCTCACCTTCGTGGCCTTCTTCGGAAAACCGAGGATGGACGAGGAGGCGAAGCATCACCTCCACGAATCCCCGAAGGTCATGACCTATCCCATGATCGTCCTGGCTATCGCCTCGGTGGTGGGTGGATACGTGGGGATTCCCCCGGTCCTGGGCGGGGCGAACCGTTTTGAGAAATTCCTCGAGCCCATCATGGGCGGCGGGGCCCATGAGGCCGTCGCGGAAGGGGCCAAGGCCGTGGCCCACGCCTCCGCCTCCCTGGAATTCACCATGATGGCCGTCTCCGTCATCGTGGCGCTGATCGGAATCGCGGTCGCCTATGTCTTCTACATCAAGAATCCCCAGCTTCCCGTCCGTCTCGCGGAGGGCATGCGGGGACTCTACACGCTTCTTTACAACAAATATTTCGTGGACGAGTTCTACAACAGTGTCTTCGTTCAGGGGACCAAGGATTTCGCCACCTTCCTGTGGCAGAAGGTGGACGTGGGAATCATCGACGCCATCGTCAACGGGGTCGCCGGCCTCGTGGAGACATGCGGGGGGCTTATCCGAAGGCTGCAGACCGGATACGTCCAAACCTACGCCTTCTCCATCCTGGTGGGCGGCGTGGCGGTGTTCGTTTACTTTTTCTGGGAATCACTGTTTTAGTCGGAGAAGAAAGAAGGAGATTCTAAATGGGTGGATTAGCACATATTCCAATCTTGAGCGTGGTCATCTTTTTCCCGATGGTTGGGGTCCTGTTCCTCCTTCTCATTGACCGGGAGAACGAATCGGCCATCAAGGGGACGGCGCTGGTATTTTCCATCATCGAGTTCGCGATATCGCTCCCCCTGATCGTCTATTTCAATCCCGGCACGGCCGATTACCAGTTCGTCGAGAAGATTCCCTGGGTCAAGGCGCTTGGAATCCAGTATTTCCTCGGGATAGACGGCATCAGCCTCCTGCTCGTCATGTTGACCACCTTCCTCACGGTCCTCTGCGTGTTGAGCTCCTGGACGGCTATCAAGGACCACGTGAAGGAGTACATGATCTCCATGCTCTTTCTCGAAACGGGGATGCTGGGGGCCTTGATCTCCCTCGACCTGGTCCTCTTCTACGTTTTCTGGGAACTGATGCTCATTCCCATGTATCTCCTCATCGGCGTGTGGGGCGGGCCGAGGCGCGTCTACGCGGCGGTCAAGTTCTTCCTTTACACCATGGTGGGAAGCGTCCTGATGATGATCGCCATCCTGGCCCTCTATTTCCTCTACCACAAGGCCACGGGGGTCTATACCTTCGACATCACGAAGCTTTACCAGTTGAACCTGCCGGTCGGGGCGCAGATGTGGATGTTCGCGGCCTTCGCCCTGGCGTTCGCCATCAAGGTTCCCATGTTTCCCTTCCACACCTGGCTGCCGGACGCCCATACCGAGGCGCCCACGGCGGGCAGCGTCATCCTGGCCGGTGTCCTGTTGAAGATGGGGACCTACGGATTCATCCGGTTCTGCATCCCCCTCTTTCCCTCGGCGGCGATGAAGTTCGTGCCTCTCATCATGTTGCTTGCCGTTATCGGCATCATCTACGGGGCCCTGGTCGCCATGATGCAGAAGGACGTAAAGAAACTGGTCGCCTATTCGAGCGTCAGCCATCTCGGCTTCGTCATGCTGGGGATGTTTGCCCTCAACATGCAGAGCGTGGAGGGAAGCATCTACCAGATGCTGAACCACGGCATCAGCACGGGGGCCCTGTTTCTCATCGTTGGGATGATCTACGAACGGCGCCATACACGCCTCATCAAGGATTTCGGAGGCCTGGCGAAACAGTTGCCCATCTTCGCCACCTTTTTCATGATCGCGACCCTCTCGTCCATCGGGCTGCCCGGCACGAACGGATTCGTGGGGGAATTCCTGATCCTGCTGGGAACCTTCAAGACAAGCCGCCCCTTCGCCGTCTTCGCCGCCACGGGCGTGATCCTCGGCGCGGCCTACATGCTCTGGATGTTCCAGCGTGTCATGTTTGGCAAGCTGGATAAGGAAGAGAACAAGGTCCTCAAGGACCTGAACTGGCGCGAGGTTGCCACCTTGGTGCCCATCGTCATCATGGTTTTCTGGATGGGAATCTATCCCAAGTTTTTCATCGGCAAGATGGAAAAGAGCGTCTCCAACTTCCTCGCGACCGTGAACAAGAAGGTCGAGGCGCGGCGCCTCATGGACACCGGGGCCAAGGCCCTGGCGGACAACCTGTGGCAGACAGGTAAACTGAAGGTTCGGAAGGTCAATTAGACAAACGTAACGCTGGAGGGTATTGAGAAAATGAGTGTAACCCAAGGAATCGCTATCCTGCCGCTTGTCATACTGGCAGCCTTTGCCATGGGGATTTTACTGATCAACGTCTTCTCCAGGAACCCGAAGGATGAAAAGATCGGATATATCGCCCTGACTTCCATGATCTTCGTTTTTCTATCGCTCTTCTCGTTCTTGGGGAAAAGCGGGATATCCTTCGGCGGGATGATCTCCGTGGATATCTATGCCATCTTCTTCTACCTGGTCTTCGTTGTCATCGGAACTCTGACCATTCTCGCCTCCATCTCCTACGTGAAAACCACCGGGATCCAAAGCGGGGAATACTACGCCCTCATCCTCTTCGCCATGATCGGCATGATGCTGATGGCCTCTTCCACCAACCTCGTCATGCTTTTCGTCTCCCTGGAGATGATGTCCATCCCCATCTACATCCTGGCCGGGTTCCACAGGAACGAGGCGCGTTCCATCGAATCCTCCATGAAATACTTCCTTCTCGGCGCCTTCGCCAGCGGATTCTTTCTCTACGGGCTTTCCCTCATCTACGCCTCGACGGGATCCACGTCCTACCAGGCCATCGCGCGGTTTCTCTCCAATACCGAGAGGCTCGACCTGAGCACGCTCATGTGGATCGGCCTGGCGTTTTTGAGCGTCGGCTTCTTCTTTAAGATCGCCGCCTTTCCGTTCCACGCCTGGACGCCCGACGTTTACGAGGGCGCCCCCACATCCGTGACCGCCTACATGGCCACGGGCGTGAAGGCAGCGGCCTTCGCGGCGCTGGTCCGCGTCTTCTTTACCGCGTTTCCCCTATTCCAGCACGACTGGACAAGCATCATGTGGCTCATCGCCGTTTTGACCATGATCGTCGGGAACTTCACCGCCCTCGTGCAAAAAAGCGTCAAGCGGATGCTGGCCTACTCCAGCATCGCCCACGCGGGGTATCTTCTCGTGGCCCTAGTGGCCGGCAACCAAATAGGGCGCTCCGCCATCCTGTTCTACCTCATGGCCTACGCCTTCATGAACATCGGTGCCTTCAGCGTCCTGATGGTCATGGCCAAGAAAAATGACTACCACGAGGACCTGGACAGCTTCGCCGGCATCGGCTTCAAATACCCCCTGACGGCCGTCGCCATGAGCATCTTCATGTTCTCCATGGCGGGGATCCCCCCCACGGCCGGGTTCATCGGCAAGTTTTATATCTTCAGCGCCGCCGTCAAGTCCCATTACTACTGGCTGGCCATCATCGGGGTCTTGAACAGCGCCGTGTCGGTCTATTACTACCTGCGGGTCATCGTTTACATGTATTTCAAGGAACCGGAAGGGGAGATTCCGGACTACCGTTTCAGCGTCCCCGCGGTTCTCTCCATCGTCCTGGCCGCCTGGGGTGTCTTGCAGCTTGGAATCCTCCCGCAGAACATCATGGCCATTGCCCAGCACTCCATCAAGGCGCTGATGTAAAGAATCTAATGACTACTTGAGATGGAAGTCAGGCGTTTTCTCATTTCTTTGACAAGGGAATCTATTTCCAGTCTCAAGATGGCTTTTTGCTGGATATTCACGCCAAACTGAATGTAGATTTGGATGGTAGGTGTCAAGAAGATAAAGGCCGTTGTTCCTTGACTTCCCGTTAAGGAAACTTCCAAGCAGTTTTCTGACGCCACGCTATCACTCAAGATCTCCGAAAGACGGGAAATTACGCGAAGAAGCTCAAGCCCCTTTTTTGAAACGGGAGATTCATTTCTTTGATAGATGGTTACGATGTCGCTTGAGGCGAATAAGCCTATTCCCGTAACATCCGGATGAAGATCTCCCCAATTCTGAAGATAATCGTGAAAATGTTTTTTGAAGGAATCAATAAATTGCACCTCTTTGTCGGCAATCGTTTCCTCTGCCTCTTTTTCGTCTTTCCATCGATGGGCCTCGATAAGCAGATGCTCCCAGGGTAAGGTAATGGTTTCTTCGGGAGGAGCCTTGTATGTTTCCGTGTGAAACCCTCCCTGTTCCCAGGACATGATTTCATAGAAGGCGTCGATTCCGGTTTTGTTGTTGATTGAAGCGTGAATGATTTCGCCGTCCTTGATGTATATTTTCCCTTCATCTTGTTCATTGGTTACACCGAGAACAAGACTCATGTTTCCCAAGGCGCTCATTTGAATGAGGTCCGAAAGTTTGAGGTTTCTGAATTGTCCCTCAAACCCCTCGCTTTTGTTTTTATTTGATATGGCAATATTATCCATATAGCGATTCTCCGCTTCATATACAAGATTACAACGATTTAATGCCAACATATATAGATGTTGATGTCAAGTAGTAATTGTTCTTGGAATTTTGCGGTATTTATGTTATTGATAGTTTGTTAAAAGAGGAGAAAAGGAAATGTCGATAGAACTTTATAAGGATGAACAGCATCTTTGCCTAAAATTTGACACCTTTTTCCAAGGAACTGAGGTTCCGTGCAACCAGTTTCTGTTGGTTAACGACAAATGGGGCGTTTTGTTGGACCCAGGGGGCAACCGCCTTTTTTCTCAATTAACGGCGGAAATCGCGTCGTATTGTCCGCCTCAGCGCCTCAAGTATATTATCCTGTCCCATCAAGATCCGGACGTGGGAGCGGGGCTCAACGGCTGGCTTCTGATTACGGACGCGGTGATAGCCGTTTCGGAACTCTGGGTTCGCTTTATCCCCAACTTTCTCATGGCGGACCTTAAGGAGGAACGGGTGATGGGTATCCCGGATGCGGGGGTTGAGCTTGAGTTTGGTAATGCTTCTCTTCAGCTGGTTCCCGCCCACTTTCTCCATTCACCAGGAAACTTCCATGTCTTTGACAAGACTTCGGGAATCTTGTTCACCGGCGACTTGGGGGCCTCCATCGGGCCGGAGAGGGAAAACATTACCTCCCGAGAGGAATTCGAGCGGCACATTGCCTACATGTCCGGGTTCCACAAGCGTTACATCCCGCACAGTTCCGCGTGCAAGCGTTGGGCGGCCATGGCCCGGACTATGCCCATCCGGATGATTGTTCCCCAACACGGGGCAAGATTTTCTGGAGAAGAAGCCGTGTCCGTGTTCATTGACTGGGTTGAGCAGTTGGAGTGCGCGCTTGGATAGTTGCTCATGATTTGAAAAATGAATAAGGGACGGGGCAGCACTCCCATGAGCGGGGATGTCCGAAAATCATCCGGCCCCGTGCTTTGGTAAGGCCGGCGAGGGTGGGGGAACGATATCTCGTCTTGCCCTTGGGGTTGTGGCACCTACCGCGACGATTACCACACCCGGTGTATTGATACGTGGATGCTGGCGCGGTTGGATAGATGTTGGTGATGTAGATCGGCAGGCATCGCGAACCCCTCTTTAAGCCATGATAAAAAAATGGACAAGATACAGGGACCCTCTATGCCTGCCCGAAAGGTAACTGGAGTTTACATCAAAAGAAAAACCGCTGTTTGCAGAGCAGATATGCACAGGAGTGAGTCAGGGAAGTACCTGGGGAAAAGACCCCTTCATGCGATTTATCTTTCGAACCGGTACAGACGGCGCGTGTTTTCGTAGACGGCTTCTGCCACCCTTTCCACGGGCAGCTCCTTTATCTCCGCGATGGCCTTGAGGGCGAGGCGGACGTTGGCCGGTTCGTTGCGACTCTTCGGATCGGGGCCCAGGACGGGGCTGTCCGTTTCCACCAGAAGGCATGTCAGGGGAAGCTGCCGGACAAGTTTCTGATTTTGCCGGGAACGGAGCACAGACGGTGGAATGGAGAAGAAATATCCCGCCTCCACGCCGGGCAAGGCGATGGCGGCTTTCCCGTCAAAGGCGTGCATCTGAACCCTTCTCGCGTTTTCTTTTAGAAGAAGGGCAAGGGCGCGGCGTCCCGCCGAGCGGGAGTGGATGTTGAGGGGAAGATCGAGGTTGTTTGAGAGCCGGATGAAATACTTAAAGATTTCCACCTGGATCTCCCGTTCCTCCTCTTCCTTGACTTTCCAATAATCCAGCCCCACCTCGCCGATGGCAACGAGCATGTCCTTGTGTCGGCGGATGAATGCGTCGATTTTTCGCGCCTGGGTCATGTCGAGAATCGTGGGGTAGAGGCCAGCGGCGGGGAGGATCGCGGGATAGCGCTTTGCCAGTGCCAGGTTCTGGCGGGCGTCTTCCAGGTTTTCTCCCACGGCGACGATGGCCTCGACCCCCGCCTGTTTCGCCCTATCCAGAACGGCGGGGAGATCCCGCGTGAATGCCTCGACGCAGAGATGGGCGTGGGTGTCGATGACGGTTAGAGGTTTCATCGTGATCTTCGCAGGCCGTCCCGAGTTTTGGAGACCGCCTGGGCGTGGCCGTCAAATCCCTCGTAACCCGCGAGAACGTGGGCCTTCTCGGCCAGGTCCGGGTAGGCGGCCGCGGAGACTTGCACGATAGAGCTGCGCTTGAGAAAGTCGTGGACGGAGAGGGGGGAAAAGGTCTTCGCCCACCCGCCGGTGGGCAGGACCGCGTTGGGACCGATGAGGTAGTTTCCCAGGGTGAAGGGCGTGTGGCTTCCGAGTAGAATCTCGCCCGCGTTTCGGATCTCGTTTAGATACCGGCGCGGGTCGTCACCGAGGATTTCCAGGTGTTCCGGGGCAAAGTCGTTGACAAAGGCGATGGCCGTGTCCATGGACCCGGCGAGGATGATCCCCCCGTGTTTTCCGCCCAGGACGGTAGTCACGTATCGACGCCGGGTCTCCGAAAGGGGCTTGATGAAGGCGGGGAGGGCCCGCCGGGCCGCTTCCGCCACGTGTCGGCTGGGGGTTACGAGAAAGGCGGAGGAGTCGGAACCGTGTTCCGATTCCACTACCAGGTCCAGGGCGGCCAGTTCCGGGTTGGCCGTTTCGTCTGCCAAGACGATGGACTCGCTGGGCCCCGCCGGCAGACCCGGGTCGATGAGGTCGGAAAGGAGTCGCTTGGCCGCTACCACCCAGGGGCTTCCCGGCCCCACGATCTTGGAGACCCTGGGAACCGTCTCTGTTCCGTAGGCCGCCGCCGCGACACCCTGGGCGCCCCCGCACTTGAAGACAAGGGTGACGCCAGCCACCTGGGCGGCATACAAGGTTCCCGCGTCCACCGTGCCGTCCGGACCCGGGGGCGTGATGACGATGATGGTCTCAACACCAGCCACCAAGGCGGGGATGGCGGTCATGAGGGCCACGCTGGGAAACGAGCCCTTCCCGCGTGGGACATAGCAGGCCACGGATGGAATGGGCGTGGTCTTTTCCCCTCCCGTGACGCCGGGGCGGATCTCCACCAACTTGAGCGGTTCAGGCAGTTGGGTTTCGTGAAAACGCCGGATGTTCTCAGCCGCGTAGCGGATGGCTGATTTGACTGTTGGATCGAGCGCCTTTTCTGCCTCGTCAAACTCGGCCGGGGCACACGCGAGGGATTTTCGCGTCAGGCTGGCTCCATCGAACTTGGCGGCGTAATCCACGAGGGCTGCGTCTCCCCGCGTCTTCACGTCCTCAAGGATGGGCCGGACGCCTTCCAGAAAGGGCGTCAGATCCGCCGTCGGACGTCTGAGCAGGGCTTCGCGTTCATGACGATTCAGGTCGGTCAGGGCGACGAATTGAATGATTTCGGGAGTGATTTCGGGCATAGAAAACCCCTTTTTTATGGTTATTGTTCTATAAACGGGACCGAAAAGTCAAGGCTTGATAAATAGCCGGGTTTCTGGCAGACTTGCCGGGCCGCGAAAGGAGGCGTTTGACGTGCGCGAATTTTCGATGGATCTCGGCAGGATATGCCTGGAGGAGAAGGCTGACCTGACCTACCTCTACGTGGAAATATCCAACCGATGCAATCTGAATTGCAAGATGTGTTTCAAGCAATCGTGGAAAGATGAAGAGGGGGACATGGACTATGGCCTTTTCATGAAAATTCTGGACGACACAGCGGAATTTCCCGACCTCAGAATGATCTATTTTGGAGGGATTGGCGAACCCCTCGTGCATCCCGCCTTTATGGACATGGTTCGGGAGGTGAGAAAACGAGGGATTAGTGTCGGCGTTTCAACCAACGGTTCCCTCGTAACCGACCAGGTCATCTCCGAGTTCATCGACCTGCAGGTGGACCTTGTCTATTTTTCCATGGATGTTATTCCCATGATGCCGACGGAGGTGGGCCATGTCATCTCGGAAAACACCGTGAATAGGCTGAAACGCTTCAAGGAGATGAAAATCGCCCGGGACAGCGATCTTCCGCACATCGGCGTGGAATCGGTCATCACGAAGGAAAACAGCCGTCAGATAGCCGATCTCGCGGGTTTTCTGACGGAATTCGAGATTCAGGCCTTGATATTTTCGAACCTCCTCCCTTCTTCCGACACCTTTTCGGATCTCATCGCCTACGACGGAAGCGTTGACCTGTCTGAGGAGTTGCACAAGGTCTACCTGAAATCGTGCGAGGACCGGGGATTCCTTCTAAAACTTCCCGAGTTTACGCTGCGAACCGAACGCCACTGTGATTTCGTGGAAAAGAAGACGGCCATCGTCCGGTGGGACGGAAAGGTGGCCCCGTGTTACCGGTTTCTCCATACCTACCCGGAAATCATCTTCGGCAGGAAAAAGCAGGTGACCGCCCACACCTTTGGGGATCTGTCGAGATCCTCCCTGAAGGAGATATGGACAAGCCGGGACTATCTATGGTTCCGTTACGTGGTGTCCCATTCCCTTTATCCGTCCTGTACCGACTGTTCCCTCATGGACGCCTGCGCCTATGTCCAAGACACGGAAATGGACTGCTGGTCCAATATGCCCAGTTGCGGGGACTGCCTTTGGTCCCGGAAGATCGTTCTCTGTCCCATCCCCGTGGCGGCCTTCGGAAAGTTTCGTTAGTCCCAGAGAATTTACATGCCGCCCATACCATGTCCTTGTCGCGGCATGCGTCTGGATATGGACTGGGATGTTGCCCGGGCGGGATTGATTTCGTATCTTGACAAACGTCCCCGTTTTGAGTAAAAGAACCCCGACTGTGGCGGTGTAGCTCAGCTGGTCAGAGCATGCGGCTCATATCCGCAGTGTCCGGGGTTCAAGTCCCTGCACCGCCACCATTTCGACAAGCGATTTTCCCAGAAAAACGCCGAAGGCGCTCTCGTTCAGGGACGACCCGCCCATACTCATCGAACATATTCATTGACAAATTGGATAATGTTTGATATTTATGTTCACATGAAAAAGGGACTCCATGCCACGCAAGAGGCCATCCTGGAGGTTCTCAAGCGGGGTGTCGAGGGACTGTCCCTGCGGGACATCGCGCGGGAGGTGGAGGTTCGTTCCCCCGCCACGGTGGCCCATCACCTCCGCCAGCTCGAGAAGAAGGGATATCTCCGGCGGAACCCCGCGAACCCCTCCGAATATACCCTGTTGAAGGACCCGGTGAAGGATATCGCCTACGTGAATCTTTACGGCTGGGCCAGTTGCGGCCCCGGGGAATTCCTCGCGGAGACGAATGTTCGGGATCGCGTTCCCCTTTCCACCCGGCTGTTCGGGGTCACGGACCGCTCCTTTCTTGTCCGGGCCCGGGGAGATTCCATGGTGCCTGCCATCGCGGACGGGGATCTCGTCCTGGTGGAGCGCAAACCCCGGGTGGAGACAAACGCGGTGGCGCTCGTGATATGCGGGGAGGAGCCCCGGATCAAGAAGGTGATTTTCGCGGGAGACCGGGTGGTCCTGGCCTCCCTAAATCCCGCGTATCCCCCCGAGGTCTACGGGGAAGGGGAGGCGCTTGTCATCCTGGGGGAGGTCAAGGGTGTCATCAAGTTCAGCGTGTAGGAAGAAAACGGCGGTTTCTCGGCCGGAGACGCGCGCCGGCGCCGTGCCGCTTCCCCTCTGCGGGGCGCGCGTCCCCGCGGGGTTTCCCTCTCCCGCAGACGATTTCGTGGAAGATACCCTCGATCTCAACACCTTCCTCGTCCGGCACCCGGCGGCGACCTTCTTCGTCCGGGTCCAGGGGGATTCCATGGTGGAGGCCGGGATCCACTCGGGGGACATCCTGATCGTGGACCGGGCGCTGGAGGCCCGGGACCGGTCCGTGGTGGTGGCCGTCGTGGACGGGGAACTCACCGTCAAACGCCTGCGGCGGATGGGGCGGCGGACCTTCCTCGTGGCCGAGAATCCCGCCTATCCCGCCCTCGAGTTGGTCCCGGGAATGGATATTCGCGTCTGGGGCGTGGTGACCCACGTGATTCACACCCTGTCCCGGGGGTGAGATGGCGCCGCTCTTCTTCCTCGCGGACTGCAACAATTTCTACGTCTCCTGTGAACGGGTCTTCAATCCCTCCCTGGAGGGGAGACCGGTCGTCGTGCTCTCCAACAACGACGGGTGCGTGGTGGCCCGCTCCGAGGAGGTCAAGGCCCTGGGGATTCCCATGGGGGCGCCCGTTTTCAAATACCGGTCCCTCCTCAAGCGTCACCGTGTCAGGATTTTCTCGTCCAACTATACCCTTTACGGGGATATGTCGCGGCGCGTGATGTCCATTTTATCCCGTTTTACCCCGGACATGGAAATCTATTCCATCGACGAGGCCTTTCTTTCCTTCCCGGCGTCCGTCCCGTCCGCTCCCGAGACCCTCGCGAAAAAGATGAGGGAAACGGTATGGCAGTGGACGGGAATCCCCGTTTCCATCGGCATTGCCCCCACCAAGACCCTGGCCAAGGCGGCCAACCGCATCGCCAAGTCGGAACCGGAACACGGCGGGGTGTTCGCCCTGATCGATCCGGCCGGCACGGACGCGTGGCTGGAGAGGATTCGGGCCGGGGACGTCTGGGGGATCGGGCGGCGCCGGGAGGCCCTCTTGAAGCGGCACGGCATCTACACCGCCAGGCAATTGAAAACAGTGCAGGATGACTGGGCGCGCCGGCGCCTCTCCATCACCGGGCTTCGCACCGTCTGGGAACTGCGGGGCGTCTCTTGTATCCCCCTGGAGGAAGCGCCGCCTCCCAGGAAGGGAATCATCAGCTCCCGCACCTTCGACCGCTGCGTGGAAAGGCTGGAGGCGCTGGAAGAGGCCGTCGCCCTCTATGTGACCCGGGCCGCCGAGAAACTCCGGCAGCATCATCTCCTTGCCGCCTGCCTGCAGGTCTTTCTCGCGACCAGCCCCTACCGGGACGGGCCGCGCTACGTCAACAGCCTGACCATCCCCCTCCCGGCACCCACCGCCTACACGCCGTTTCTCGTGACCTCCGCCCGGCGGGGGCTCCGGGAGATCTTCCGGTCGGGCTATCCCTACAAAAAGGCGGGGGTCGCGCTCTTGGAGCTCACCTCCGAGAGGATGCGCCAGGTATCCCTCTTTCCCCCCGACAGTCGGCGCGATCCCGCTCGGGATGACCGGTTGATGAAGGCGATGGACGCGGTAAACGTCCGTTACGGCAGGGACACGCTCCGTGTGGCCTCCTCCGGGATCACGCGGCCCTGGCGGTCTCACCCCTCCCGGCTTTCTCCCCGCTACACCACCCGGTGGCGTGACTTGCCCGTGGTGGTGTAGGACCCGAATAGAGAGACACTCTCCCGGATTCTGTTTCGGTTTATGGGGCCCCGGAAAGATGCCGGGAAAGGGAGAGGTGACTTGACAAATATTATTAAATCAATTACATTTATTATAGTTAAATTAAAGGAGCGAAAAGATGAGATACGCGACGGATATCACGAGATTGGTGGGGAATACGCCCCTGGTGCGGTTGAACCGGCTGGTTTCGAAGAACAACCTCGTTTTTGCCAAGCTGGAGATGTTCAATCCCCTCGCCTCCGTTAAGGATAGGATTGGTCTTGCCATGATCGAGGCGGCGGAGAAATCGGGACGTATCGGGGAAGGCGCCGACATCGTGGAGCCTACCAGCGGGAACACGGGGATCGCGCTGGCGTTCATCTGCGCCGCCCGGGGATACCGCCTGACCCTGACCATGCCGGAAAGTATGAGCCGGGAAAGACGCGAAATCCTCAAGCGCCTGGGGGCGGAGCTGGTTCTGACCCCGGCGGGCGAGGGGATGAAGGGGGCCATCGAGAAGGCCCGTGAGATCGCTAAAAAGACCGGCGCCTTTATGCCCCAACAGTTCGAGAATCCCGCAAACCCGGAGATTCATTACCGGACAACCGCTCTGGAGATCTGGGAGGACACGGACGGGCAGGTGGATATCTTTGTGGCCGGAATCGGGACGGGGGGAACCGTCTCGGGCGTGGGGAGATACCTAAAGGAACGAAAGGCAGGCATCGAAGTGGTCGGCGTGGAGCCGAGCGAAAGCCCAGTGCTCTCGGGAGGAAGCGCGGGGGCGCATGGGATTCAGGGGATCGGAGCGGGATTTGTTCCGAAGATCCTAAACAGGGATGTCGTGGACCGAATCGTTACCGTCGAGACAGGTGAGGCGAAGGAGATGTTCCGGGCACTGCCACTCGAGGAAGGCCTTTTTGTCGGCATCTCTTCCGGGGCTGCCATGGCGGCGGCACGGAGAATTGACACGGAGGTCAAGGGAAAGATCATCGTGGTTTTGTTTCCAGACACGGGCGAACGTTATCTCTCTGTGGAGGCCGGCAGTCATGGGGCGTGAAACGATAAAAGAAGCGGGAAAGATAGGTGTAAAGATTCGGTTGCATCCATTTATTGCCGGCGACGAGATTCCGTCTGATTCCCTGTCAACGGAAGGAGAAACGGTGGGGAAGTGCGTGGAAAATCTCCTGGAACGTTTCCCTTCCCTGAGGGAGAAGTTGTTCGCCGGTCCCGAACGGCTACACGAATACCTCGAGGTTTACGTCAACGAGGAAAGCGTTTACCCACACGAGCTGGTCATGCCCGTTCACGAGGGCGACGAGATATCCATTACCTATGTGCTGGCCGGCGGCTGAATTCCCGGCCTGGAAGGAGATAGACCATGTGGGATTACACGGAAAAGGTCAAGGAGTATTTTCTCAACCCGAGAAACGTGGGAGAGATTGCGGATGCCGACGGGGTCGGAGAGGTTGGATCCATCGCCTGCGGGGACGCCTTGACGCTCTACCTGAAAATCGACGAGAATGAACGTATCACAGACGCCAAGTTCAAGACCTTCGGATGCGCAAGCGCCATTGCCTCGTCTTCCGCCCTTACTGAGATGATCAAGGGGCTTCCCTTGTCCGAGGCCGAAAAGATTACCAACGATGATATCGTGCGTTTTCTGGGCGGGCTGCCTCGGCAAAAGATGCACTGCTCCGTGATGGGGCGCGAGGCCCTGGAGAAGGCCATCGCTAACTACCGTGGAGAGGAAGAGAAGGCGGTTGAAGGCACCATCGTCTGCGAGTGTTTCGGGGTTACGGACCGGGAGATCGCACGAGCCATCCGGGAAAACGGATTGACCACGATCGAGGACGTGACCAATTTCACCAAGGCGGGGGGCGGTTGTCAGAAGTGTCATGAAAAAATCCAGGAAATCATCGACGACATCACGGGCACGTGCCGCCCGCGGAACGCGGAACGCGGAACGATGACAAACATTGAGAAGATTAAAAAAATCGAAGCTACCCTGAACAGGGAGATCCGGCCCCTGCTTCAGCAGGACGGCGGGGATGTCGTGCTTGTTGACGTGGATGGCAACACGGTTTACGTGCGTTTCCAGGGGACTTGCGCGGGATGCCAGATTTCCCAGGTAACCCTGAAGGACACTGTCGAGAAAAAACTTCGGGAACTCGTCACGCCAGAGCTGGTTGTGCAGGAGGTAAGAGGATGAAAACGGTTTACGTGGATAACAACGCGACGACACAGGTGGATCCACGTGTGTTTGAAGCGATGCTGCCCTACCTGAAGGATCTTTACGCCAATCCGTCGAGCATGTATCGATTCGCGGGGGAAGTGAGCAAGGGACTGGAAAAGGCACGGCGACAAGTCGCCTCGCTCCTCGGCGCGGACCCGGACGAGATTGTTTTCACCAGTTGCGGGACGGAAAGCGACAACACGGCGATCCGGGCCGCCATACAAGCGTTTCCGGAAAGGCGCCACATCCTAACGACCCGGGTGGAGCATCCCGCCATCAAGAACCTCTTCGAACACCTGGCGAAGAAGGGGTGGCGGGTGACATTCGTCCCCGTCGATTCTAAGGGGCACCTGGACCTGGACATCCTTTACCGGAACCTTATCCCTGAAACAGCCGTGGTCAGCGTCATGTGGGCCAACAACGAAACAGGTGTTGTCTTTCCCGTCGAGGAGATCGCCCGCGAGGTCAAGGAAAGGGGAATCCTTTTTCATACCGATGCCGTCCAGGCGGCGGGGAAGATCCCCATCGACATGAAGAAAGTTCCCGCCGACATGCTTTCCCTGTCAGGACATAAACTTCACGCCCCCAAGGGTGTCGGCATCCTCTACGTCCGCAAGGGAACCCCATTTGCCCCCCTGTTGATCGGTGGCCACCAGGAACACGGCCGGCGGGGAGGCACGGAAAACGTGGCGTCCATTGTGGCGCTCGGCAAGGCTTGTGAACTGGCACAGGGACATCTTGACGAGGAGAACACCCGCGTCAGGCGGTTGCGGAACAGGCTGGAAGAAGGGTTGCTGGAGCGGATACCGCGGGCCATCGTCCATGGCGATAGGGAAAACCGACTCCCCAACACGGTCAGCATCGGCTTTGAAGGAGTGGAAGGGGAGGCCATCCTCCTGATGATGGACGAGTTTGGCATCTGCGCTTCCTCGGGATCCGCGTGCACGTCCGGGTCCCTGGAGCCTTCCCACGTCTTGCGCGCAATGGGGGTTCCCTTCTCCCACGTTCACGGATCGATTCGTTTCAGTCTCAGCCGGTTCAACACGGAAGGGGATATCGACTTCATACTCGAAAAACTTCCCCCCATCATCGCGAGACTGCGGGAACTTTCTCCCTATTGGAAAACCCGGGGCGGAAGGAGAACCTGCAACAGCCAGATCATGTCGGCTCTGTGATTTTCTTACGGGGCCGCGGCCCGTGGGAGGAGACCATGCGGATCGAATCCATTGCCATCAGCCCCGCGAAGGGGACAAAGAAGATTCCCGTTGGTGAGGTTTGCCTGTTGAAAAACTATGGACTGAAAGGGGACGCCCACGCGGGTTCCTGGCACCGCCAGGTGAGCTTTCTCGCCAAGGAAGCCATAGATCGCGTGAGAGAGCGGGGGTTGAAGGTCGGTTTCGGTGATTTCGCGGAGAATATCGCCACGTCCGGGATCGATTGGCCCTCTCTTTCATTGGGAACGAGGGTGCGCCTCGGCGGAACGGCTGTCGTGGAAATCACGCAGATAGGGAAAAAGTGCCACACGCGGTGCGCCGTCTTCCGGATGGCCGGAGACTGCATCATGCCTCGGGAAGGGGTCTTCGCCCGGGTCCTCGTGGGAGGAGAGATCCGTCCGGGTGATAGGATTTCTATCCTGGATGGACAAACCGGTTAAACCCAACGTGGTGAAAGAAAGCGTTTTGCATTTGCCCATCCGCCGCAAGGGATTGTTATGATGCCTTTGTATCCCTACACACCGGGCAGTTGGGGTTTTTCTTGAAATCGCTGACGACACATTCCATGACCTCGGCGTTGAAATAGAGAAGCCTTCCCGCGAGATTTTTACCAATACCGGTAATCAGCTTGATGGCTTCCAGGGCCTGGAGGGAGGCGATAAAGCCCGCCGTGGCACCAAAAACGGGGATGGGGCCCGGGGTTGTTTTCTTCCTAGGGAATATACATTCGAGGCATGGGGTTCGGCCGGGAATGATGGTGGTCAACTGTCCCATCAACCCATAAACGCCGCCGTGGACGAGTGGAATTTTCCATCTTACGCAGGCCCGGTTGAGGGTATACCTTGAGGCCATGTTGTCGAGGCAATCCACGACGATATCCACCGAATCCAAAAGTGACTCGCACGTCTTCGGCGTAATCTTTTCGGGAATCGCGTGTACCTTGATGGTGGGGTTCAAGCCGGTGAGTTTCGCCTTCGCCGACAGAACCTTCCGTCGCCCCATGTCTCCGTCCCCGTGTAAGAGTTGACGGTTCAGGTTCGAGAGGGTGACCGTGTCGAAATCGGCGAGGGTGATCTCGCCAACCCCGGCGACCGTGAGATACATGGCGAGGGGGGATCCAAGTCCCCCAACGCCCGCCACCAGCGCGTGGATGGCGGCAAGCCTTTCCTGGCCTTTCCGCCCAAGGGGCTTGAAAAGGATTTGTCGGCCGTAGCGTTCCAGGTCATCCGGGTTCAATGCCACGTTATTCTCCTCGAGGGGTTACCCGCCGCCAAGCGGGGCCATGTAAAGTTCGATCCAGACCTCGTCCTTGTTTTTCAGGGGTGTTTCCAGGCGGTTCGGGAGGAAGAAATGGCGCCGGCCGTTCACGCACAGTTCCTCGATGTCGTCGCTCAGGTCTCCGTCACGAAGGATATGCACCGAGTCCCACATGGCGTCGAGCCTTTCGAGCAGTTTCTTCAGCGTGATTTTTTTCCCGTCGAGAAAAACCCGGGTGGGGGGATCGAAGATCCCCGTCAGCTTGAAATTCGCGTTTACCTCTATTTCCATGACCCGCTTCCCCCCTTATCCCTGGTCGGGAACGCGCACCGCAGTGAGGCGGAGGTTGCCTTGCGCGGCGTGCCGTTCCAAGGCCGCGATCCTTTTTTCGAGACGTTCCACCACCTGTTTCACAGGGTCAGGAACGAGGTGGTGGTTCAGGTCCACGTTCGTGGAGATTTCGTGATGCCCCGCGGGCTTGGCCGGAATCCCCACGGCCGTCGTGAAGGGAGGGATGTCCGAAACCACGACCGATCCGGCGCCGATC
>JALSPC010000090.1 GCA_026986155.1 bacterium | reverse complement strand
AGTGGCTGGAGAGCCTCGGCATGAATTTCGACAAGACCCCCGACGGGGAGATGCGCCTTTTGGGTGGCGGCGGCACCTGCCGGAAACGGATGCATTCCTGCGGGGACGTCACGGGTGCCGAGATTATGCGGACCATCCGGGACGAGGCGCGGAATCGGCGGGACAACATCACGGTTTTGGAATACCAGCCCGCCGTGGAAATCATCCTGGACGAGGACGGCAAGGCCGCCGGGGCGCTCCTCTACAACATGGAGACGGAGGAATACGCCATCGTCAAGGCCAAGGCGGTCATCATCACGACGGGGGGATGCGGACGGCTTCACATCCAGGGATTCGCCACCACCAACCACTACGGGGCCACCATGGACGGCATCGTCATGGCTTACCGGTGCGGCGTGCCCCATTGTTTCCTGTATGCCACCCAGTATCATCCCACCGGCGCCGCCTATCCCGAACAGAACGTGGGGCTCCTCATCACGGAAAAGATGCGCACCGCGGGCGCCCAGCCGGTCAACATCGACGGAGAGGAGTTCACCTTTCCCCTGGAGCCCCGGGACGTGGAATCCTCCAACATCATCCGGGAATGCATGGAGGTGGGGAAAGGCATCCCCACCCCCGTGGGCCGTATCGGTGTATGGCTCGACACACCCATGATCGAGATGCTGCGGGGAGAGGGCACGGTCGAGCGCGATTTTCCGGCCAAGTTCATCCAGTTCAAGCGTTACGGTATCGACATCAGCAAGGAGCCGCTGCTCGTCTACCCGACCCTGCACTACCAGAACGGGGGGGTTGAGGCCAACGAGTGGGGCGAAACGAAGATTCCCGGGCTCTTCGTGGCCGGGGAGGTCCTGGGCGGTGTCCACGGCGAAAACCGCCTCATGGGAAACTCCCTGCTCGACATCAATGTCTTCGGGCGCCGGACCGGTATCCGGGCCGCCGAATACGTCAAGCAGGGCGTCACCCTGAAGAAACTCACCCTGGAACACGTTCGCGCCTTCCACAAGGAACTCTCCGAGGCGGGAATCGAAACCGACCGGATTTCTCCCATGCTCCTGCCCGACTACTCCAACCCCGACGTCCGGGCGAAACAGCTCACCGCCCGCTATTTCGGGACACTGCGTTAGTTGTTTATTCCACGACGACTACCCAAAGGGGGGGCTTCCAGCCCCCTTTTTCTTTTTCCCTCTCAGGCAACGGAATCCACGAAATAGTCAAATCAAATGGAACAAACCGGAATCATCCGCGGATTTCGCCGATTTTCTCAGATTAAAGCTCTCGATTGAGAGCGAAAACCAAAAGCAAAATTCTTCAGGCATCGGCCTTTGAGGGGCGCCAGCCCCTGCCTGCGCCGATGCTTCGGCAGGCTGGCCGCCTTTCAGGCTAAAAAATGGACAGGATGAACGGGATCATTTTACTTAAAACTTAACAACTTAAAACCTAAAACTTTTTTATCACGCATCACACATCACGGCTTTTCATCCTTCGCCGCCTTTTTTGAACCACAGGCTTCCGGGTTTCGTAAAGAGGAGATACAGGACGATGAAATCCAGGACGGTTTGGCCGATCCTTACGGAAGAGGCGAGGGGATCCGCGCCGAAGTGCCCGACGGCACGGAAAACCCCCGCGAGGCTCAAAAGAATACACACGAGGAGAAAAATCCGGGCCCAGTTTTTCCCCTTCAAAATCTTCCAGAGAATCAAAAGCATGATGGCCGGCAAGAGGATCACCAGCACGATAAACAAGGGGGTTATGTCTATTTGAAGCTTGGACGTTGCCATGGCGTAAAGCGAGCGTGAAAGCCCGGCAAGGTATCCTATCACGATGAGGAAAACCGCGGTGGTCACCTGGGCGGGTCGTTTCTTGCCTGTCGTTTCCATCGGCACCTCCTTACGAAAAGACAAAGAAGGGTTAACAGTATCCATCCACTTAACAATTTGACATAACAGATTTATGCCCATAGTTCAACTTATACGTGAAAGAAGACATCAACTTGCGATGCCAGGGGGACATGGGGCAAGACTTGATTCACGGGAAAGATTGTGAGAATCTTCGGAAAAATACAAATTGTTGGATCTCAGTCCTCCAAAGGAAATTAAGGGGGAGAAATGTTGGCCATGAAATGGGGAAATTGCATATCATTCATTGAGATATTTTCACTGATTTCGTTTTCTGTTTGCGCGGTCGCGCAAAACGATGGCTTGAAGCCCAAAGATGGTCTTCCCGTCGTCACCGTGACGGGGGTTTTTGAGGGGCTCGTCTACGTGGACGGGGAAGGGGTGTATGTCATCACGAACTACAACAGCCGCTCCCGGGTTGATTACCGGGTGACGGGGGATCTGAAGGAGAAGGTGGCCGCCCTGGAGGGCCAGGTGGTGGCGGTCCAGGGAACAGCTCGGCGGCAAGGCTGGTCCGGGTCCCTTGATGTTGACAAAATCCTGAGATCAAGGAAACCCCCGGCTTTTCCCCAAGTATCGCCCGCAAAGGATGGGGTGACTCATGGCCAGTAACGCGGGACGGGTAACGGGCGCATTCTAATTTTTGAGATTCCATGTAAAGTGGCTTGGGCGGGTGTTATTATTCAGCGATGTTGATTCTGTCAAGTATTGCTGGTCCGCGTAGGAGTTTGTTTCTGAAGTCGAGATTCAATTAGAACAAAAAACCTTGAATTAGTCAGAAATTGTGATAATTTTACTTGACAAACATGTGTTGGAAGATTAAAATTGATAAAAATTACTATTAAGGGGGTGCGAAATGGTAAACATGGATTGCGAAAGGACACGTCTGACTAAGCAGCGGAGGGTGGTTTTGGAGGAATTGAGGAAGACGACCGCACATCCGACAGCGGATGAGCTCTACGAGGTCGTGAGGAAACGCCTTCCTAACATCAGTTTGGGAACGGTTTACCGAAACTTGGAAATCCTTTCCGCCTGCGGAGAGGTGTTAAAACTCGACTTGGGTGAGGGTAAAAAGCGTTTTGATGCGTGTATGGAGCCTCACTACCATCTGAGGTGCACGGAGTGTGGCCGGGTCATTGATGTGCCCTACCTACCCTTGGAAAGAGAGTTCGAGGAACAGTTCAAAGCCATGGGAAGTTTCAAAATTACGAGCGTGCAGATCCATTTCGATGGCATTTGCGAGGGCTGCCTGAAAAAGATGAATTAAAGAGAGGAGGAGTAGTCCATGGAGGACGTGCAAAAGAAGGTATTGAAGGCGCTGGCGGGTTTCGAGAAGCCTGCGGGAAACAAGGATATCGCCCAAGCCGCGGGACTTGACGGCAAGGAAGTGACGAAGGCCATCAAGGTCCTCAAAAAAGAAGGACTGGTGGACAGCCCGGTCCGCTGTAAGTATGCCGTGACGCCCGCGGGGGCATCTAAAGCAAACTAGATAAAATTTTAAAAGTTAGAGGAGGTTGTGTTTTATGGCAAGTTTGAAAGGAACGAAAACGGAACAAAATTTGTTGAAGGCCTTCGCAGGGGAATCCCAGGCGAGGAACCGTTACACCTACTTTGCTTCCCAGGCGAAAAAGGAAGGCTACGAGCAGATGGCCGCGATCTTCGAGGAAACGGCCAACCAGGAGAAGGAGCATGCCAAGCGTTTGTTCAAGTTTCTTGAGGGCGGCGAACTGGAGATTACGGCGGCGTTTCCCGCCGGCGTGATCGGGTCGACCCTGGAGAACCTTAAGGCGGCGGCGGCCGGGGAGCATTACGAAACGGAAGAGATGTATCCCGAGTTCGCGAAGGTGGCCGAAGAAGAGGGCTTCAACGAGATTGCAGCGGTTTTCAAGGCTATCGCGGTGGCAGAGAGGCAGCACGAGAAACGCTACCTCGCCCTGGCGGAAAACATCGAGAAGGGCCGCGTTTTCAAACGTGAGGAAGCGGTTGTCTGGCGCTGCCGGAACTGCGGGTTCATCTTCGAAGGCACCGAACCTCCCCAAACCTGCCCCGCGTGCGCCCATCCGCAGGCCTATTTCGAGCTTTTGGGCGAGAACTACTGAGAGGCGGACTTGCCCAGCGCTGATTGCGTGATTAAAATAATACAAAATTAACCCCAAAGAACATCAGGAGGATGAAGCCATGACGGAAAAGCTTCAGATTTACAAATGTGAAAAATGTGGCAATATTGTGGAAATGGTTCACGGCGGCAAGGGTGAACTGGTCTGCTGCGGCGAACCGATGAAACTCTACGCGGAGAACACCACGGACGCGGCGAAGGAAAAACACGTGCCGGTGGTAGAAGCGTCCGGCGGGACCATCAAGGTCACCGTGGGCAGCGTGGCCCATCCCATGGAAGACAAGCATTACATCGAGTGGATCGAGGTCGTCGCTGGCGACAAGGCCTACCGGCAATTCCTGAACCCGGGCGAGGCGCCAGAGGCCACCTTCAACCTGGACGCGTCGTCCTTCACGGTGCGCGCCTATTGCAATCTCCACGGGCTTTGGAGGGCGTAAGCTATGTTGAGTGAAAGGATGGAGAAGGCGTTGAATGATCAAATAAACGCCGAGTTCTACTCCGCCTACCTCTACCTGGCCATGGCCGCCTACTTCGAATCCATGAACCTGAATGGTTTTGGGAACTGGATGCGGGTGCAGGCACAGGAAGAATTGACGCACGCCATGAAGTTCTACGATTATGTTTACGAGCGCGGTGGACGTGTGGTTTTGGCTGCCGTGGACGCGCCTCCCAAGGAATGGGAGTCCCCCCTGGCGGCGTTCGAAGGGGCCTACGCGCACGAGTGCAAGGTTTCGGCCATGATCAACGACCTGGTTAACATCGCCATCGAGGAGAAGGATCACGCCACGAACAATTTTCTTCAGTGGTTTGTCAGCGAGCAGGTGGAGGAAGAGGCTTCGGCGGACGATGTGGTCCAGAAATTGAAGCTTATCGGCGACCACGGAAACGGGATATTCATGCTGGACCGCGAGTTGGGCCAGCGGGTTTTCAGCGCGCCGGCGAGCGGCGAATAGCGGTTAATCAAACGGGGGGGAGTCCTGCCAGGGCTTCCCCTTATTTTTTGAAGGAGTCAAGGAGGACATCATGGCGAAGGTACTGGTCGCGTACGCGACACGAACGGGACAAACGAAGAAGATCGCCGAGGCCATCGGCGATGCCATCCGCGAGGAAGGGCACGGCGTCACCGTCGAAAACATTAACAAACTGAAGAAGGAGACGGATCTGGAAGGATACGACGGGTATGTCTTCGGCGCCGCCACTTACCACGGCGAGATGATGGGCCCCATGAAAACCTTCCTTTTTATGGCGGAAAAGGCGAACCTGGAGGGAAAACCCGGCGGGGCCTTCGGCGCCTACGGCTGGAGCGGAGAGGGTTCTATCCGGGTGTTCGACACCATGAAGAACGTCTTCAACATGGACATGGTGGGAGGTCCCCTGAGAATCAAGAAACTCGCGGGTGACGGCGCCCGGAAGGCGAAGGAATACGCCAAGGAGATCGCCGCCAAACTGGGATAATTCACCTGTAATCGGTTGAAGCAACGAAGGGGGCAATGATTGTCCCCTTTTTTCTCGGGAGGAAGTAATGGAAGCAACGATCGATGGAATGGCCTTCAGGGCCTTGAGTTACGGACTCTACGTGGTGACCTCGAAAGGGGGCAAAAAAGACAATGGCCAGATCGCCAACACGGTCTTCCAGGTCACCTCGAACCCGCCGCGGATGGCGGCCTGCATCAACAAGGAAAACCTGACCCACGCGTGCATCTCAGATTGCGGCGTGTTCGGCGTGTCGGTCCTTGAAGAGGCGACCCCGTTGCCCTTCATCGGCCGTTTCGGCTTCAAGTCTGGTCGGGAAACCGACAAGCTGGAGGGCGTGGAAACGATGGAGGGACCGTCGGGCTGTCCCCTTGTCACGGAACACGCCGTAGCCGTCATGGAAATTAGGGTCGTGGACCGGGTGGATTCGGGGACGCACTCCCTTTTCATCGGGGAGGTGACCTTTGCCAAGGTCCTGAGCCTGAAACCGCCCTTAACCTACGCCGCCTACCACGAGAAGAAACGGGGAAAAACCCCGCCCAAGGCGCCCACCTATCAAGGGAATGATTCCCCGGAGTGAGACCCTCATGGCCCTGACGATTCTCCAGCTTGTCAAGTACCTTCCCATGACCAACTGCGGGGATTGTGGCTATGCCACCTGCATGGCCTTCGCCTCCCACGTGGTCAAGAAAAAGGAATCTCTTTGGCTCTGTCCCCATCTCTCCCCGGAGGTCTTTAAGGGTCTAAACAGGGAGATCCAGGCGCAGCAGGCGAAAAACCTCCAGGTGGCGCCCGATCGCTTCAAGACGGCCAAGGAATTCGTCACCGGAAAGATCAAAGACTTGGATTTCAAGGAGCTGGCCCCCTACCTGGGCGGAGAGGTGGAAACACGCGACGGGCAAGAGGTCATGATTCTACCTTACCTGGGCCGGCGCTACGCCGTTTCCAAGGAGGAGGCACAAGCCCTGGACGCCACCGGGGAACAGGATGTCTGGGATGTTATCCTCCTTTACAACTACATCGCGAGCAATTGCCGGAAGGTGCCCACGGGGAAATGGGTTAGTATTGACGCGCTGCCCGGGAGCATACCCAAGAAACCCGAATTGGAGGAAACCTGCGAAAAGCGCGTCGCTCAGGCCTTTAAGGGAGACGCGCCGAGCCTCATGAAGGCCGTCGCGGCGCTCGGGGGCGAGAGGGCCGAGGTGGAGACGAGCGCGGATGTGAAGGCCACCATCCACCCCCTGCCCAAAACCCCCTTCCTCCTCCTCTTCTGGGACGAAGACCCCCAAGAGGGATTCGAGGCGCGCGCCAAGGTCTTGTTCGACGAGACGATTCTCTGTTTTCTCGACATCGAATCGGCCGTTTTCCTCGCAGAAAAGATGGCCACGCGGCTGATTGAGGAAAAGACCCGGTGAACCTTGGTTTTTATTAAGATGTTTTTCTTAAATAGGCGTGCAAGGTTTAGATTGCTTGAATGAAAGAGTAAAAAGGTATTCTAAAAAAAGATTGTTTTCTTAAAGTTTATCAAAAATCAGTTAAAATCGAAGGTCCTTGAATCCCAATGGGGAATTTTGGAAGAACGGTAACCCTTGACAGAGGACAATGGCTATGTTTATGATATGCTCATGGTTTGGGCGTTTCAAAAATACCACATAGTTAGGAGGAAAGAGATATGGCACGGATAGTCAAGGTAGGATTGATCCAGGCAAAGAACGAGGTTCCAGGGACTGAACCGGTTGACGTCATCAAGAAGGCCATGATTGAGAAGCACGTCAAACTCATCGAAGAGGCGGCGTCCAAAGGAGTTCAGATGCTTTGCCTCCAGGAGATCTTCTACGGGCCTTATTTCCCGGCCGAACAGGAAATCAAGTGGTACGAGGCCACGGAGCGCATCCCCGACGGCCCCACGGTTCAGTTGATGATGGAGCTGGCCAGGAAGCACCAGATGGTCATAATCGTCCCCATCTATGAGGAAGCGATGACAGGGGTTTACTACAACACGGCGGCGGTCATCGACGCGGACGGAACCTACCTGGGAATCTACCGGAAGAATCACATTCCTCATACCCACCCGGGGTTCTGGGAGAAGTTTTATTTCAAGCCCGGCAACCTGGGGTATCCCACCTTCCAGACGGCTTACGGGCGTGTGGGTGTGTATATCTGTTACGATCGCCATTTCCCGGAGGGCGCGCGGCTCCTCGGTCTGAATGGAGCGGAGATCGTCTTCAATCCTTCCGCCACCGTGGCGGGGCTTTCCGAGTATCTCTGGAAGCTGGAGCAGCCGGCCCACGCCGTGGCGAACGGCTATTTCATCGCGGCCATCAACCGCATCGGTCACGAGCAGCCCTGGGATATCGGGGAGTTCTATGGAACCAGTTATATCTGCGACCCCAGGGGGCAGTTCATCGCCGAGGGGAGCCGCGACAAGGATGAGGTCATCATCGGCGACGTGGACTTTGACATGATCAAGGAGGTTCGGAACGTTTGGCAGTTTTTCCGGGATCGCCGTCCCGAGACCTACGGCGACATGACGAAGCTTCTCCCGTAGAAAAGAAGTAAACGTTAGGCTTTAAACCCAAGGAGGGATCTATGGCACTTGGTTTCTGGGGGAAGTTGCTTGAAGTGAATCTCACGACGAAGGGGATCAGGGAGCGTGAGATTACCGAGGATGAGATGAAACAGTATGCTGGCGGCAGTGGATTGGCCGCCAGCATTCTTTTTAGGGAATTCGAGGACTGTCCTCCCCTGTCACCCGAGAATCCCATGATCTTCATGCCGGGGTTGCTGACGGGAACCCCCGTTCCCTCGGCGTCGCGTTCAACGGTGTCTTCCCGATCTCCCCTGACGGGGATCTGGGACGAGTCCAACGTAGGGGGATACTGGGGGGCGGAAGTCAAGTCCGCCGGCTGGGATGGTTTCATTATCCGGGGGACTTCGGCCACGCCCGTGTATCTCTACGTGTCCGACGACAAGGTGGAGATCAGGGACGCTTCGGGGGTTTGGGGAAAGGATACCTTCGAAACGGAGGAACATCTCAGGGCGGAGACGGACCCGAAGGCAAAGGTAGCAGCGATCGGACCGGCCGGTGAGAAGAAGGTTCTTATCGCGGGAATCATGTTCGATGGGAGGCTGGGGCGCGCGGCGGGCCGTGGCGGCTTGGGGGCCGTTATGGGGGCCAAGAATCTCAAGGCCATCGTGGTTCGCGGCACGAAGCGGGTTCCCCTTTTCGACGGAGACGCCCTCAAGGCCCTGCTGAAAAAGGAGATTCCCGTCATCCGGGAAAAGGCGGCGGGGATGTCCAAGTTCGGGACCGCCGGGGGGGTCCAGGCCGTGGAGGCGTGGGGAGACCTTCCCATCCAGAACTGGCGGCTGGGAAGCTGGGAAGAAGGGGCGAAGAAGACGACGGCGCAGTCGTGGCTCGAGGATGTCCTGGATTCGCACCACACCTGTTATGGGTGTCCCATCCGGTGTTCCAAGCTCATCAAGATAGATGACGGTCCCTACGCGGGAATCCACGGTCATTTCCCTGAGTATGAGACCCTCGCGGGGTTCGGCGCCAACTGTCTCAACGACGACGTCCAGGTCATCATGGCGGCCAACGACCTCTGTAACCGTTACGGACTGGATACCATTTCCACCAGCGCCGCCGTGGCCTTCGCCATGGAGCTCTACGAAAAGGGCATCATCACGAAGGAGGACACGGACGGCCTGGAGGTAACCTGGGGAAGCGCCGAGGCTATACTGACATTGACCCGCCAGATCGGCGAGCGGGAAGGATTCGGTCAGACCCTGGGAAAGGGGACGCGGAAGGCGGCGATGGAGATAGGGCAAAACGCCATCGAATACAGCATCCAGACCAAGGGGCTCGAGTTCGCCTTTCACGATCCAAGGGCCTTTACCTCCATGGCGGCCAATTATGCCACGGAGAACCGGGGAGCCTGCCACCTGGGCGCACTGACTTACTTCCTGGGACGCGGAATCCAGGTTCCTGACCTTGGTTACACTGAGCCCCCGGACGTCCTGTCCAACGAGGGGAAGGCGAGAATCGCCTACGACATGCAGAACTACATGAGCATCTTCAATCCCATGGGGCTTTGCAAGTTTCTCTTCCTCGCCAGCGTGGGCCCCACGCAGATCGCGAGGTGGGTCAAGGCGGTCACGGGCTGGGAGGTGACCCCCGAGGACATGATGGCCCTGGGAGAGCGCCTGTTCAATCTCAAGCGGATGTACAACGTCCGTCTCGGCATCAGCCGGAAGGACGACACCCTGCCGCCGAGGCTACTGGCGCATGCCAGGCCGAGCGGGAAGTCGGCGGGAAGCCTGCCGCACCTGGGGAAGATGCTGGACGAGTATTACGATCTCCGGGGGTGGTCGGAGGAAGGCATTCCCACGAGGGAAAGGCTGAAGGATTTGGGTTTGGCGTGGACGGAGGAAACCCTGCCCATCGCCGGTCTGTAACCCTTTGAATCAATGAACCAAGGAGGCGAGTCATGGATATAAAGATTGTCAACGCCCACGTGATTACGGCGACCGATGAATTCAAGGGAGAGATCGGAATCAGAAAGGGAAAGATCGTGGAGATCGCCCGGAAAGTCTCAGGGAAGGCGGATACGGTTCTCGACGCGAAGGGGAAATATGTCCTTCCCGGCGCCATCGATATCCACACCCATCTGGACATGCCCTTTATGGGTGAGACATCCAGCGACGATTTCGAAACGGGAACCATTGCCGCCGCATTCGGGGGCACCACGGCCATCGTCGATTTCTCCATCCAGGGGAAGGGACAGAGACTGAGAGACGCCTTCGATACCTGGATGAACAAGGCTAAGGACAAGGCGGTCATCGATTACGGGTTTCACATCGCCATTTGTGATCTCAACGAGGATGTCCTGGCGGAGATCCCCGAGATGGTGAAGGAGGGAGTCACAAGCTTCAAGTGCTTTCTCGCTTACAAGGGGGCCCTCATGATCGATGACGGAGCCCTGTTCCGGATTCTCCAGACGGCGAACCGCGCGGGGGCGCTGGTGATGATTCACGCGGAGAACGGGGATATCATCGACATCCTTGTGTCGGACATGATCAAAAACGGCAAGACGGCGCCAAAGTATCACGCCTTGAGCCGTCCTCCCGAGGCGGAGGGTGAGGCGACGGGACGCGGGATCGCCGTGGCCCAGATGGCCGGGGCGCCCATCTACATTGTCCACCTCACCTGCCGGGAGGCCCTGGAGAAGGTCAAGGCGGCGCGGGACGCGGGGCTACCCGCCTACGCGGAGACCTGCCCGCAATACCTCCTTCTGAGTTACAAGAACTATGAAGAGCCGAATTTCAACGGCGCTAAATATGTCATGTCGCCTCCCCTGCGTTCCAGGGAAGATCAGGTGGCCCTCTGGAAGGCCCTGCAGATGGGCGACCTCCAGGTGGTTTCCACCGACCATTGTCCCTTCAACTTCAAGGGCCAGAAGGAGCTGGGACGGGACGATTTTTCCAAGATCCCCAACGGGGCGCCCGGCATCGAAAACCGGGTTTCGCTCATGTTTTCCGAGGGGGTCCTGAAGAAACGGATCACGCTGCACCGGTTCGTGGAGATTGTTTCGACCGCGCCCGCGAAGCTCTTTGGGATGTTTCCCGAAAAGGGAACCATCGCGGTGGGAAGCGACGCGGATATCGTCATCTTCGATCCGAAAAAGCCCTTCACCATCTCCGTGAAGACGAACCACCAGAACGTGGATTACACGCCCTACGAGGGGCTCAAGGGGAAGGGTGTCGTGGAGACGGTCATCTCCGGCGGGAGGATCATCGTTAGTGAAGGGAAGTTTCTGGCAAAGCCGGGCTCGGGTCGCTACATCAAACGGAGACCGTTCAAGGGAGCTTACTTGTAAGATAAAAAGAACGGGAAGAAAGGAGGTGATGGAGGAGGGAGACATGACCCCCTGGAAAGGGGGAAAGGACGTGTAAGGAAATTTTTTTCATCGTAAATTTTGACAAGGGGGTAAAAGCATGAGTGAACAGAACGCGAAAGAGGCAAAGGGATGGATCGTATACCCGATAGGGAGCCGTCCCAAGTGGCCCTTGGCTTTCCTGCTGGGTTTCCAGCAGTACCTGACCATGTTCGGAGCAACGGTGCTCATCCCGTTCATCATCGGCGGCGCCATGAAACTACCGCAGAAGGAACTGGCACTCTTGATTTCCACCATCTTTTTCACTTCGGGTATCTGCACCCTGATCCAGCAGTCACCCCTGGGGAACCGTTTGCCCATCATCCAGGGCGGCACCTTTTCGTTCCTTGGACCCACGTTCGCCATCATCGGGATGGTGGGAGCTAAGAAGCTGGGATGGCAGGTTCAGATTCAGGAAATCTCCGGCGCGATTCTGCTGGCCTCTGTGGTTGAAATCGTCGTGGGATACACGGGACTTGCCGGGATCATCAAACGGGGCATCAGCCCGGTCGTCATCGGGCCGACCATCGCCATGATCGGTTTGGCGCTTTATGGTATCGGGGCGCCCTGGATGGCCTCCAACTGGATCATCTCACTGATTACGCTGATCGCGTTGATTCTCTATTCGCAGGTCTTTTCGAGAAAATCCAAGGCATTTCTCCTGTTT
>JALSPC010000089.1 GCA_026986155.1 bacterium | reverse complement strand
GATGGGATGGCCGGCGCCGAATGAAATTCCATGGAAAGGCCTGAAAATCCCTTTGGGAGGATTTGGAGAGAGAAAGGGTGTCATCATGGTGATGGCCCCTTTCGGACAGGCCTCCACGCAGGCGCCACACGCCCGGCAAAGACCCTCTCGGACGAAAACCTCTTTCCCCGCGAGGTAAATCGCCTGTGTTGGACAGACATCGGCGCATTTGCCGCACCCTGCGCATTTCGACTTGTCGACCCTAATCACGATTCTCCTCCTTGCTTGACAATCATGGCGCCTTCCGGGGCACCCACGTGCCGGGCAATGATGGGGCATTTAGCGCGGAAGAGGAAATAAACCCTCTCGTCCGCGTCATCACTGAGCCCTTCGTAGTTTCCCTGGCCCTTCGAAAGGATGATATCTGTTTTTTTGTAAAATTCAAGAAAATCCGCGCTCGCCTTCGCCAGGATAACACCGGGCGTCCGGTTTCCTGATGAGACGGCCCGGATCTCCGGTGGAATCCCCGCCTCCTTCACATCTTCGAGGGTTACGTCATTGATGATGGGAACCTCCCTCACGGCCACGGTCATCTTAAGATCCGGATAGAATACCCGGATGGTCTCCAGCAATAGCCGGTCCAGGACGATTTCTCCCGAATTGTCTGCCAGAAGCAGCAAGGAATCCGCCCCTTCCAGGGCCTCGACGAGTTGGGGCGTATGGTCGATGGCAAGGGGCTCATGGAGGAGGGAAAGTGCCTCGGACTTGAGGCTTGCCAGATGGTTGTGAGGAACACCGAAGTCGATGCTGTTGCCAATGATAGCGAGCTTGACGGCCGCGCGGATAGGGTCGTGGTTTTCTTCCACGAGCGCTTGGAAGAAAGGGTAGAGAGACAAAGCGTGTAGATTCGTTTCGTGGCGGATAGCCGCGTAGGGATCGGGTACGCCAGTTCTTTCCCCAACCAGGGGATAGATGATCTCCGCCATTTCCACCGGCTTCATGCCCGGTTTGAAGGTGGCGATTTTTCTGCAGGCCTCAATGAGGATTTCCCAGCGCAGGGTTTCGTCCCGGGTGGTGAGATCGGTGGTCCGGAGGGCCTGCAGGGCAAAGCAGGGAACGCATTCGGGATAGACCTTCATGGGTTATTTCAGGCCTTACTTCCCGTTTTTGTTGTTGATGGAATTACCCTTTCCAAAACCCGTGACCACAAACGTGCCGCCCGCGTGGGGATCCCGAGTCAGCTCGATGATACCCAGCTTTTTCGCGTCCACCAGGAAGTCCCCAAAGGAGGAATACCCGTAAACCCCCTCATCGAAAGAGGGCTGTTTCCGTTTCATCGTATCCTTGATCATGGAGGAGTAGAGGATCTCCTTGTTCTCGCGGATAAGAGCCTGGACGGTGGAGATGAGGAGCTCGAAAGCGGGACGCTTTTCTTTCGGCACCTTGTCCAAGGCGGGCGGAGAGCCGAGAGAGGGGCGGGTCAGATCGTCGTAGAAGATGAACTCGTCACAGTTATCAACAAGGAGGTTTGAGGTAGAATTCTTCAATCCCATTCCGATGACCGATTTGTTGTTTTCCCGCAACTTGGATACCAGCGGGGAAAAGTCGGAATCCCCGGAGAAGATAACAAAGGTATCCAAGTGCTCCTTGGCGTAACAGAGGTCCATGGCGTCCACAACCATGCGGATGTCCGCGCTGTTCTTTCCTGTCATCTGCCGCTTGGGAATCTCGATCAGCTCGATGGCCGCCTCGTGGAGCTGTCTTTTGTATTCAGGATACTGATCCCAGTCGGCATAGGCCTTTTTCACGATGATCTTTCCCTTCTCCAGAAGCCGCTCCAGGACGATGCGGATGTCGAATTTCTTTTTCTTGGCGTCCTTTCTCAGCCCGAGGGCAATGTTGTCAAAATCGATGAAAAGCGCAAGATTTTTTTCCTCTTCAGATGATTTGTTGTACATAAGTTTGAATCTCCTTAGTTTTGATGTTCCTATCATACGTGAATTTTAAATAGGGTCAAGGGTAAAAGTTATGGAACATGTCATACAATTTCCTGAATCATCTCCTGTGTCGAGACATCTATGAAATACGGAGTCTCGGACAAAATAACAAGAATATAATGAAAAGTGTTTTTTTAAAACTAAAAGGCGCTGTCCTTCTCTACATTTTCATTGGGAGCAGCCTCAGGCGGCCAATCTCAAGGGTGCGGCGGTGTCAGGCCTCGCGCCAAAGCATGGATTGAACGCGCCCCTGTAGAGCGGCCAGTCAGAAGAAGAGGAGTTCCGGGAGACAATGTTACGCCTGCTCACATGGCCAAGCCCGTTTCCGATCTATCTCTTGTGAAGATTTATGGGTTTCGAAAAAAATGATGCCTATGTCCAATCCCTTAATTTTTTACGGTTGATCCGGATAGAAAGACTGTGGGAAGCAACGAGTGGAACAATGCCCTGACGAAAAAGGGTATTTGCGGGAAAGGTACTACCGCCAGCGATAAGGAGTGGGAAACTCCCGCGTAAAAAGAAACTTGTTTCTCTAAGGGAAGGGATTTGAAATAGCTGGAGTTTTGTGTGTGTAAAATCGTTGAATTTTTTCATCAATAATTTAAGACGAATACAAGGAAAAGTGAGGGGAAATATAAGATAAGAATGAAGGGAAAGATGATGTTTCGGGGGCCACCCTTTTCTTCCTCCCACTTGGAGGGAAGCTCAGATCTGATCCCTGTCACCATTAGGGGGATAAGCCTAGAGGTCGGGGTAGCTAAGCAGAGGCCCCAAAAAACCCTTCCAAAGAATTCTTCAAAAGAGATACTTATTAATTATCTGCTTTTAACTCGTAAGTGCAACAACAGCACTTGGGTTAGGAGGCAAGCTGTGATAGGCGCCATGACACCCCTTCAACGTCCAAGTAAAAGAGCACATATGAAACCTATCATCAACTTATCCAGAATCAAAGATACCAGATATGGGCATTAAAGAAAACCGGCATGACCCTAACAAAAATAGCCAAAAAGATTGGGTTCACCAATCTACCCTATCCCGGGAGATAAAGAGGAACACGGGCGGGAGAGGGCACCTCCGAAGCGGAATCGTACCTTTGCTCTTCAAGGGTGAAAGGCCAAAGCAACGAAACGTATATCCTCT
>JALSPC010000088.1 GCA_026986155.1 bacterium | reverse complement strand
CTGATGAAGTCTATCGTTTTAGTCAGGCAGCTTAAAATGAGGGGCAAAGGCGAACTTAAAATGAACAAAATACTGTTCGAAAATTGGGTACCACTTCAATCGAACCGCCTGGGAACGGCCATTTTTAAATATCTTTGCTCTTGCTTTCACCTTAACTTACTCCCATAAATCTTGATATATACCATAGTATATATCATTTGTTACGAAAGTCAACCACGATTCAATGACAATTTGAAGCTTACATCGCGAGAAACTCTTTCAGTCAAACTCCATTCCATCCCTTTTATCTCGAAATCTTTCCTGTTTCTCGATTATCTCTCGGGGAAAATGCTTTCTAAATTTGTTTCCGTAAAAAAGCCACTTAAGGCGGAGTTCCAGGCTCTTTTCCTGGTAATCCTGAAGCATTTTTTCGTCAATCTCGTAATCAAATTCCGTCTTTTCCATGCCGTTGTTATCGCTTATGACATCAGACAATTCTGACGCGCGTTTCACGAAAGGATTTCCAGAATCCACTTTTTTCGTTTTTTCAGGGAGTCGAAGAGAAAGGCGTCCAGGACATTTGCGTGTTTTCGCAAAGCCTTTCTCAAATAGGCAATAATCTCCTCACGGGAAAAATCCCTAACACTCACGGAAGGCCGGCTGGTTTCCAGGATTTTTCCAGCCATTGGAATTTCGCATCCGCTCATCAAGGATTTGGAAGATCTCACCCTGCCGTTCCTCCGCCTTTCCCTTAATGGAAATTCAAACCGAAACACACCCTCATGCACCTTGTACATTGCTACAATTCAAAGGGTGGCACGCCAACCGGAAGTTTTCTGAGCCGCTCAGCTTTTATACCCATCTCCCCCATCGATTCGAGAAAATCGAGATACGCCTCGAAGCTCATGGCATTTTCAGCACGAACCTGCCGCAGGGCCCGGACATCTTCAGGGGTAGTTGCCAGCTCCTTTCCCAGGTCAAGATTTCTTGATTTTCCTCTCGAGTTCTTCATATTTCTCCGTCATTCCATATTGTTCAAAATACCCCTTTATCTCTTCCCAATCAATCCCGGGCAGAGAAAGCAGAAATTGGAGATCCGCCATCTCATGGTATTCGCGGGAGGGATCATTTTTCATGGCGAAAATCTTCATGGCGGCAATATGCTCAGGTTTGGGAACAGGGATTAAAAGATTTTTTGAAAAAAGCTTTATACGTGAACCGGAAAAAAGAAGTTCCGCCGTTTTCCCTTCGACATAAACGAAATCTAACCTGCCCATCTCCTCCTTCCCGTGGATATGGTTAGAATATCCCGAGGAAACATAAAGGGTTTTGTAGCCAAGGGATTCAAGAAACGATAAAATATCATCACGAAAAGATTTTTCCGCGACGAAATCAACATCACGCGTCATTCTCGACAGCCCATAGGCTTGAAGGCCAAAGGCCCCGATCACCGCAAACCGTATCTTTTTGCGGTCAAAGAATTCGATAATATTTTCCAAAACCTTTCTGAAATTCACGGCCTTTGAGCACCTCGAGTTGTTGTAGGCGCGTTTGAAATGATTCCCCTCTTATTCAACAAATTCAAAGTGTTCGGAATACCCCACCGCCGCCCTAATTCTTGAACGAGGATAGAAACAATGCACCCCATTATCACGTCTATTTTAAACACAATCCATTTTAGTCAAGACTATTTTGGAGCATGGTCCCGATTAGGCGGACGGAATCCAGCCTCCTATCGTCCCCCTTTCAACGCGTAAACGGGAATGATTTTCACGCCGTCCTCTTCCATGTATTCCTCTCCGAGATAGAAAAGATGAGTCTTTTGGATATGAGTTTTTCAAGCAACCTTTTCCTTGTCCGAGATAAACACACTTTCAAGATTTCATGGATATATCGAAAGTCAACTTTTATAATTATCGGATGATATGCCAGGTAATTTCAGGGAAAGTTTCTTTACTTGCGTCCATTCTTCAGTTTAATTGCAAAATCGTCGACCTCGTGTTATGCGCCAAGGTTTTCATATTTTTCTTGTGTCTGACGATACAATGCCAAATATCTTTCCGCCACACCTTCGATTGAAAAATCCCCGGCAATCCTTGCCCGGGCGTTAACACCTATATTACGACGGACTTCTTCATCATCACATAAATACTGCAATGCCTCTGCAAGACCTTTAGAATCACCGGGACGGAAAAACAGGCCGCACCTACCAACCTGGAACTCTCCTTCTCCCGGGTCGCCACATTCGTGTTCCGGGTCAACCAGGTCCCGATTCGGCGGAATCCCGCTCACGACACAGGGCAATCCACGTGCCATTGCCTCGAGCAAGGCGTTTGACATTCCCTCCGCCCCGGAAGGCAAAACAAATACATCGTATTCGGGAAGGGAATCCTGGAGATCTTCCCTGTGCCCTTTCAAGCGAATAGCCGAGCCAAGTCCAAGCCTGTCAATCTCTTCCCCCAAAGGCTGTTTCAACGGGCCATCTCCAAAGATGTCACAATGTATCGAGGTCTCATTTATTATTTTCAAAATGGCCTGGATCAAAAGATCGCACCGTTTTTCGGGATTCAAACGCCCGGCAAATACGACTCTACCCGGCTTGTTAAGCTTATAATCTTGCTTCCAAGCTTCCGGAATCTCCACGCCGTTTGGAATGGGAACAATTTTCCCTTCCGGAATGCCCAGATCGATCAACTCCTTCTCAATTTGGGAAGAAATGGCAATAAACCTGTCCGCCTTCAGGATGGTCTTCAACATCCATTTCCCGAATGGATACCGGCCGGATTTCATCAACCGGAGGTCGTTATTACCCTCCCCCCCTCCACCTACTTTTATCATCAGAGGCTTTTCCAATATTCTGCTCAATAAAGCTGAAATAAATGCGGGATAAAACGCCTGGTGCACGTGAAAGACTTCATATCTCGGCCCTCGCACCAGAAGAAACCATGCAAGGCTTATCATGTAAACAAAGCCGCTGAAATACCGCATCAGCGCGCTGTTCCATGATTGTCCCAGCGTGAAATTCCTGAAAATCTGAACTCCTTGAATCATCTCCCTGCGAGGTAATTTTCTCTTCCAACGACCCGTGATAATATCAATGTTTGCCCCTTTTTTTGACAGATAACGCGCGAGCAAGAGCGCCTGCCGCTCCGCTCCGCCTTCAAGAGGATAGAATTGGGAAAGGATGAAAAGGATCTTCATTCTTAATTATCAGATTTTTTTACCCCTAACAGAAATTCGGAGACTCTCCATGGCTTTTTTAATCTTGTCCGATAAAATTCTTTGAAACATTAGAAATAATTTCGCTAATTGAACTTAATATTCAACAAGCATATATTTTCTGTATTGCCAAGAAGTCTATGTTTCGTGGTTTATTTGGCTCATAGCTGGCAGCTCTTAAATTAATGAGAAGGACTGAGTAAAGGTTAAGTTCAACGTTCGATGTTCAAAGACGAAGTGATTTGCTTCGGCCTTTAACCTTCCACCTTCAGGCTAAAAAATCCCGTCAATCCTATTCATCCTGTCTCATCTATTTTACCGTGGTTCACGAAAGGATGTGTCATGCGATAGACAAGGCTAAGCCTATATCCGGATATTAAATTCCCGGCTCAAGACGTTTAAGTCCCTTCAAAGGGTCGAAGTGTTTGTCGTAAGGATAATCCATAATAAGACGCCAACACCCAAACGACTTCCGCCATGACCATGGCTGTGGTAAAAATTGTTTCTTCGCCGGCGACAACCTTCCTGAAAAGAGATTCACAAGCGTTCGCCTGCTCGGGAATGTCATTGAGCATAAAACGCAGGAATATATTCGTGTCCACGAAACGCATAACCCTACTCATTCAAAATCGCCTTTTGTGCAATTTCCTTTCGCATCTTTGAGCGTATGGAATTGAAATTTTCAGGTTCTTGTTTTGGGGTTATGCTACCGCGAAGTTCAAGAATATTTCCTCTGATGGGCTTAATAATGACCTTATTGTCTTCTATGAGATAAAGCAACTTATCTCTGGATTTGATTCCAAGAAATTCCCTGATTTTCTTGGGTATCGTGGTTTGCCCTTTCTTTGTCAAAATGGATTGCAGCATTTTAACTCCTTACTAATTACTTATCCCTTACAATATGGATTTTCCGCCCCTTTTTGTCAAGGCCCATTCTGTGACGCGTTACCATCATTAGGACTGAGTGCTGAGGGCTGAGTATGAAGAAGTTCAAAGTTCAAGGTAAAGACAGCAAATAGTAACGATCTGGTGACTCGTAGTTCATAGATCTAAGCGATGAAGCTCGCTTTCTGCTGCAGGTAATCTTTGGCCGGAATAATTGAAATATTTTCCGCGACGTCAAAGCTACGCTCCCCAAGATAGATGACAATTCCTCTCTGGATAAAACCTTCGGCGATGGCATCCTTCAGGTTCCTCCAATCGTTCTTGGAAAGAGATACCGCGCTTTTGAACTCAAACCCAATCCTTTCCGGACCAAGTTCCACAATTAAATTGATTTCCGCTCCGGCATGGGTTCTATAGAAATAGAAACGAGCCCCTTCATGTCGCAATTCTTCAAGCGTTATGATTTGTTCAATCATGAACCCCTCAAAACTGCTACCCCTTTTAGGGCTTTCCAAGAGCATTCTTTCCGAAGATACCCCCAACAAATAGTGTAAGACACCGGAATCACGAATGTAGAATTTGGGTGATTTCACCAGCCTCTTTTTGATATTGACGTAAAATGGCCGCAACCTGCGGACAAGAAAATGCCCTTCTAATAAATCAAGATAGGCGTTTACCGTGTGATAAGAGATTCCAAAACTTTTTGAGATTTCAGATGCGTTGAAGAGATTTCCATGATAATGCGCCAGCAACCCCATAAATTGTCTGATCTGTATTGCGGACATCTTCAGTCGAAAACGCGCGATATCCCGCTCGACAAAAGTACGGATGTAATTTTCCTGCCATGTTTGCCACTCGACAAGGTCATTGCTTAGCGTGGCATCCGGAACCCCCCCTTTAAGCCAAAACTCTTCAAAAGAAATGCCGTCATTCTTTTCTTTCAGCTCGGGATATAAAAACGGTGTAAGTTCACAAATCCCCACCCTCCCCGCAAGGCTTTCCGATATTTGTTTGATTAAAACAGGATTGACAGATCCAAGCAGAAAATATCTTCCCTTTTTATCCCTTTGCTCATCGATCAACGCCCTTAAAACTGGAAAGAGTTCTGGTAGAGTTTGCGCTTCATCAAGAATCAAAGGTTCTTTAAATCTTCTGAGGGCATATTCTATATCGTGTAAAAAAATCTGTTGATCCGAAGGCTTTTCGAGATCGAAATATTCCCCTTTCAGAAAATGACGCGCCAAAGTCGTTTTCCCGGACTGCCTTGCCCAGAAGGTTAAAACAACCGGAAATTGCTTTCCAAGCCTCTGAATTCTTTTTAAAGCGAAACGTTGAATCATTATTGAAATATAGCAACTATAACTCTATTTATCAAGGAAATACCATGCATATTAAATACTCGCCAAGTTTAGAGGAGATTAATAGCTCATAGCTTATGGTTCAGAGCAGAAAGAAAAGTTGGCAATAAAACACATGATTGAGTGAGGGAAAGTTCAAAGTTCTAAGTTCGATGTTCAAGGTTAAAAAACGAAATGATTTGCTTCGGCCTTTGACCTTCCACCTTCAGGCTAAAAACCTGTTTATCCTGTCAAAAAAACAGTGATCCGTGGCTTTCTATCTCAACATTTCCAAAAGTTTATTTTTAGGAATTTGGTTCCACAGAGAAATTTTGGCGAGAATATCATTTAGAGTACCTTTAGCTATAACCTTATGATTTGGAACGGTTATCTTATGGGTTCCCACTACTGTTTTCTTTTCCAGGCGAACTTGGCTGCCTCTTTGTCTTACAACTTTATAGCCCATTTTTTTCAAAGTCGAAATAAGTTTTTGCCCGGATATCACCGGCAAATCAGGCACGGATTTCTCCCAGATCCATCAATGTAAATAACGACGCTGATACACGATCTTTTCCCGCGGTTTCATCCTCGAAATGAAGTTGTATAGCCTCTTTTAAATTAGAAACGACTTCATCCAGTGTTTCCCCCTGGGTAAAGATATCAAAATCAAGACATTTGGCACAATAATATTCGCCATCATAATAAATCTCTGCTTTCAAGATATTTGCCAACTCTCACACCCCCTTTTATATCTATATTAAATCAAACAATGAACTGAGATGCCACCGAGGGCAGCCGTGACGTGCGATTCACGCCGTGATCTGTGACGCGTGACGAGGAAAGAATGTTGGCGGAAAAACACTAGACTGAGTACAAAAAAGTTCAAAGTTAAAAGTTAAAAAAACAAACTAAAAAAACGGACGAAAAATTGAAAGGCCCTCATTTCCCGAATCGTTTCCAAATCCCCTTTACATCCGCGCCCTTCAACGCCCAAACCTCTCGGTGATGGATTCCCGTAATCCTGGTGAAGAAAAAGATACAAAGGCCCGCCGCGGCCATGTAGGAAATGCTGGAAGCGGCCGCCGCTCCGGAGGCCTTCCAGAGAGGGATCATGGTAAAATCGAACAGGAGAGTCAAGACAAGAGCGGTGCCCGTTACCCACCCGCCGATGCCCGGAAACCCACGACCGGCCAGGTCCCCGTAGAGGATTTTCACGAGCCCGAAGGCCACGATGCCGGGGAGGAGAAACCAGAGGGGGGTGACGGCGGGGGCGAAGGCGCGCCCAAACAGGAGCGGAATCACGTAGGGCCCGGCGGCGGCCAGGACGACGGCCATGAGAAAGCTGACCGTGAGGGTTAGCCGGCTCGTGATGGGCGTGAGAAGGTTGGCCTTTTCATGGCTCAACGCAGCAATCTTTGGAAAGACCAGAGAAGCAACGGAGTTGTTCAATTTCCAGATAGCTTCCCCCATGGACACGGCTACGGAATAGATGCCCACCACCGCGGAGGTGCTGAAGTAGTTGAGAATAAAGGCATCCAACCGGTAGTTGAAGAACTGAAGGAGTGTGGTTACGTAGGTCTTGATACCGTAGCCGAAAAGGTCCTTACCCATGGCAAACGCCTTTTTCACACGAAGCTTTCCAGGATTCCATGTCAGGACAAGCTGGACCAACCCCGTCAGAACCGCGGAAGCCAACCAGGCAACGACAGCCGCCTGCAACCGGTTGGAAGAAACTGCCATGAAGATCCACGCCAGTGCAAACCACGAGATCCCCCGCACCCCGTCCACGACGTTGTAAAGATGGAACTGATGTCCGCCCATGAGATACGTCCGGTTAAACTCTATCCAGAGAAGCACAGGAACGGTTCCGACGCCCATGATTAAAAGAGTATCCAGTTTTATCTTCAGGAGGAGAGGCGCCCATACCCACAAGACGGCGAGGGCGAGACCCGTCAGGACGCCCCCCCAAACCAGAGCAAAAAAAAGGGAAAAAGTCCAGAGTTCCCTGTTGGTATAGTTTTTCTTAGCACGGAAATAAAGAAGCGCCTGTCCCAGCCCGAGATTCCCAAAGGTCACCATGATACCCGCCGTAAGCGTGATAATGACGAAGATCCCTTTCCCCGCGGGCCCCAGATAACGGGCAACCAGGATCGCGGCGGCAAAGTTCAACGCACTGACACCGAACTGCGTGAGAAACCGGTAGAGGATGTCAAGAAACACTCGGTTCCCTCTTCAACAGGGCCAGCAGCCACCGTGGCTTTTCGGGGGCGTGGAACACGCGGATGGCCCGGGCGAGGGCAAGCCCCAACAGGTCCCGCGGACCCCTGTCCGGTGTCATCTTTTTTTGGCTACCGCATTGCGGGCATCGCCCCGTCTCGGTGGCTACCCAGTGTCCGCCGATGGTGTGCCAGATCCCTGCCTCGAGGCGCCCGATCCACTCGACCCGCCCGAACGGCTTCCATCGGACGATCTGGAAACCGGGAAAGAGGGATGCCAGGGTATCCGCGCTGAAACTCCGGACGTGTCGGTGGGCGTGATAGACACACCCGCAATCAGCACATCGGGAAAAACCGGCCTCCAGGACCTCTTCGTAGGGAACAGTGATCAATAGCCACCGCTTCGTGAGGCGGGTTATCTCTTGGATGGCGTTTTGAAAATCATCCACGGGAAGATGTTCCAAGACCTCGGAACAGGTAACCAGATCAAAGGTGCCATCACGGAAAGGGGTTTCTCCAATATCCCCCGCCACCGCCGCCCCCGTGAACCGTTTTAGGGCCTCCAACGACCAATCGAGCCCCACGGCCCGCCGGGTCTTCCCAATCTCCGCAACGAAAAGGCCGGAGCCGCATCCCAGGTCCGCCACGGTCTCCACGTCGCCGGGAACCATTTGCGCCATCATTTCGATCCTCTCCTGATCCTCCCTGTCCACGTGGTCCCAAAGGGACGCCTGTTCGTAGTAGGGCCGGGCGTTCTCCCCCGTCATGCGGCGACCCGATCCAGGATTTCGGCGAGCTGTTTCGCCTGATTTCTACGGTCAAACCGTGCCAGCCTCTCCTTGTCCGGCGGCAACGCCGGGGTCTCGCCCCGCCGGGCCCGGGCCAGCCAACGCTCTAAGATACCCGCGATCTCGTCCGGGCCCCGGCCCACCTCCCCCGCGCGGTTCTCCTTGACAAAGTTTGACACGAATCGGTTCTCGTCTCCCACCACGAGGATCGGACGTCCGGCGCCCGCGTATTGAAATATCTTGCTGGTGGGATTCCCCGCCATTTCCCCGGCGTTCCAGGAGAAAAAAAGGAGAACGTCCGCACCCTTGAGGGTCGCCACGTTTTCCCGGTATGGCTGAAAAGGCTCGGATGTCACAATAGAAGCGAGGCCGTAGTCAACGACCAGGTCGTTAAACGGGGGTTCCTGGACGCCAATAAAGCGCGCGCGGAAATTTTTCTCCGTAACGACACCCCTTCCCATCAATGATTCCAGGGCTCTAAAGAAGGAAGCAGGAGACTGCCTGGAGGTATACAGCGTCCCGCTGTAAACCACGGTAAAGACCCCCGGTATCCCTGCGGCTGGGTCTCCCTGGAAATCTTCCGGGTCGAATCCGTTGTAGATGACCTCGACGGGCTTGCCGTGGAGGTCGTCGAGGTAGTCCCTGAGGGTCTCCGAAACGGTGGTCAGGGCCGCGGCCCCTTTTAGGACCTTCCGCTCAAAGCGCCTCTCCACGGCCTCCAGACAGCCGGGATAAGGGCGCAGGGTGCTGCCCGTCCACAGGTCCCGGTAGTCAGCCACCCAGGGCACCCCAGCCTTTTTGCACAACCGGGCGGCCACCAGGTGGGACGCGGGCGTGGGGTGGGAGCTGAAGACGGCATCGATCCCATTCCATTCGAAAACCTTCCTGCCCGCCTTCACCGCGTAAGGATACCAGCCAAGCATCCGGTCGGGCATCCGCTGAATGGTGAAAGGAGAATGGCGCTTTACCCATTCCCTCACATAGCTTTTTTTCCCGCTTTCAAGGGATTGAAGCGTGGGCCCAAGCCCTCCCCTAAACTCGGGTGGCCTCGAAAAAAAACCCACAGGATCACGGTAAGGGGTTCGAACAACCCGCCATGTTTCAATCTCCAGGGGAATCCCCGTGGTCATCTTTTTCGGTTGTACCGTCAGCACAACGGGATTCCAGCCGAACTCTGGAAGGTATTTCGCGAACTTCCCAATTCTCACGGAGCCTGCCGACATGATCGGCGGAAAGTAGAAAGAAACGATGAGCAGGGTCTTCACGTGGCCTGGGTTCGCTCCTCGATTTCCGCCAGGCCTGGCCTTCCCTTCCGGTAGGTCCGCCCGCAGTCGGGGCATGTCCACCGCCCGTCCCCCGCTTCTCGCAGGCGAATCCCGCACCGGCACATCCACCCGGAAAGGCGCCCTGGGTTTCCCAGGACGAGTGCGTGATCCGGCACATCCTTCGTCACCACGGCCCCCGCCCCAACGAAAGCGTAACGTCCGATGGTATGGCCGCAGACGATGGTGGCATTCGCCCCCAGGGTTGCCCCCTTCTTCACAAGGGTCTCTCTTCGTTCCTTCATCCGGGGTATTTCGCTTCTCGGATTGATGACGTTTGTAAAGACCATGGAAGGCCCGCAGAAGACATCATCTTCCAGATTCACTCCGTCGTAAACGGAAACATTGTTTTGGATTTTTACGTTGTTCCCTATGGTCACGTTGGGACCTATAACCACATTCTGTCCTATGCGGCAGTTTTTCCCAATCTTCGAACCGGGCAGGACGTGAGAAAAATGCCAGATGCGACTCCCTTCGCCGATGGTTACACCCTCGTCGATCTGGGCGGTCGGGTGCGCGAAATAGGGGCGTTCCGCGACTGCGCCGAAGGTCCCGTCAAAGGCGATTTTCCGCCCGCCCTGGTCGATGGACTGCTGGCAGGCCTCGAGAACCCACAGAACCCGCAGGCCTTCCTCGCCGTCCGTCTTCGGCGTCTGCCCCTTTTCCACGCATTCCAGGAAATGCCGGCATTCCAACCTCAGGGGCTCGTCATTCGGCACCTCGACCACCACCGGGTCCGCCTTCCGGGCCTCCGGGACCTGGTGGCGCCACCGGATGGAGTGGGGATAGAGTTTCAGCTTCTCGTCGGACATGTCGTCGAAGACGGCCATTTGCTGGTCCCCTACCACCACCAATTTCTGCTCCTTGAAGGGATGCAGCCAGGAAACGAAGATATGACCCCGGACGCCGCCGGGAAACTCGAAGGCGGTCAGGGTCACGTCCGCCACCTCCGGCTGGAGGTAGGTTCCCCCCGAGGTCATGACCGATACCGGCAGTTCCTCCAGCAGGGAAATCATCACGGAGATGTCGTGGGGCGCGAAGCTCCAAAGGATATTTTCCTCCGTCCGGATCTTCCCCATGTTCAATCGGTTGGAATAGATATAACGAATCCGCCCCAGGTCCCCCTCGTCGATCAACGCCTTTAGCTTCACCACGGCGGGATGGTACTGGAGAAGGTGTCCCACCATCAGCGTCACCCCCCGCTCGCGGGCCAGCCGTATCAACCCTTGGGCCTCCTCTCCCTTCATGGCGAGGGGCTTTTCCACGTAAACGGACTTCCCGTTTTCAAGCCCCAGCTTCGCTACCTCGAAATGAGTCGCCGCCGGCGTCGCCACCACCCACGCGTCCACGTTCCCGAGCGCCAGGAGCTCCTCGACGCCACTGACACCCCGGACGCCGTATTTCTCCTCGTGTTGCTTGCGGACCCCCACGTCCGTGTCGCACACCGCCCTCAGGACCCCCAACTCGGCAAAGTTGCGTATCAGGTTCTTTCCCCAGTATCCACCACCGATCACCGCCACAGACACCATCACGACTCTCCTTCCAAGAGACAGGCTACCGCCATTCCGAAATCTCCCCGATTTCGGCCGCATTCCTTTATGGATATTCGCGCCTGCAAATTTACGTTACGGTGGAGACATACAACCTGCTAATCTCCACCCGCGCGCTGTTGAGCCCCTTCAAAAGGAGCGCCACCCGCTCCCCATCGTTCAGGGACTCCACGAAAACCGCCTCGAACCCCGCGAAGGGCCCCTCCGCGATCTTTACCAGTTCCCCCTTTTGGAGGGACTTGGAAATCATCTTGACCGTTCCGTCATCCCGCATCCGCGCCTTCAACGACGCGATGATCCGGTCGTCAACCGGGGCCGGCAACCCCCCGAACCGGACGAAACCGGCCACGCCCCGGGTATACCGTATCTTGTGATAATCCTTGTTCAGCCGCAGATAAGCGAAAACATACCCCGGGAAAAGAGGTTTTTTCTCTCTGTTCTTTCCAAACAGGACCGTTTTCCAATACGTGGGGAAGAGATAGGTATAGCCGGCAAACTCCAGGTATCGAAGAACCCTCTCTTCTTCCCGAGGCTTCGACTTGACGAGGTACCACCTGAAACCGTCGATATTCAAGGAATCTTCCATGCTATACCCTCAAATCGATCCAGTGTTCGTGTTTTCCATTTCCTTCGTTCCCGGAATAGGCAAGGTCCGCCATGACCACGACCCCGTCATCGGGCAGATCGTCCACGGGACTGACAGCCTTCCCGAAAAACTTCTTCCCTACCCTGCCATCGTCGGAGTCGAAAACCTCCGAAACCTCGATTCCGACCTCCTGGAGGGACAGGTAGGCGATCTCCGCCAGGTCCCCCGTTCCCACGAGATAGACCCTGGAAATCCCATCCCGCGTGAGTTCCTTGAATATCTCCTTGCATTTCTGCCGATAATCACGATAGAGTTTCAGCGAA
>JALSPC010000087.1 GCA_026986155.1 bacterium | reverse complement strand
GAAGGTCGCGGAGGTCATCGGGAATATCCTTCAGGCCATCTTCACCACTGGCATGGGGGTGACCGCCATTGTCGGGATTATCCTGGATAATCTCCTGCCCGGTGCCACCCGAAAGGAACGGGGACTCGAGGCCTGGGAGACCGAGGCTTCCGACGAGGCCTGGGAGAAGGCCGAGGCCGAATGGGCGGCCATGAAGGAAGGCGAGATGCGTCCCGTGGTCATCGAGTAAATTACCAAACCGACTATTCAATACGCAGGGGGATGGCGATTCCATCCCCCTGATTTCCTGAGGGGTTACCCCGTTGAAGATAAGGCTTTCTGTTACCTATGTTCTTCTTATCTTGGTTGGGATCGTTACCTTCTATGCCCTGTTCAACGTGGGAAATCCGCACTCCCTTCTTCGATACTTTATCAAGACGGATGCCTATGACCTCTACATCGCCATGGGCGGATCTCTCGCCGTCTTTTTTCTTGGATTCCTTATTTTTTATTTCAGGCAGCAGGAGGGGTTCACGGAGCTTCTCTGGATCAACCGCGACAGGATCGATGCGCTCAGAAAGAAGGGATATTCGGATGAGCAGATAGCCGAGGACCTGTTGGGAGCTCTCGGCATGAAGAGCGGCTATCGCTACAAGATGACCAAGAAACGGCTCGTCCTGGAGCTTTCGGCCCTTGGAATCCCGATTAGGAGGGATTGACATCCACTATCTTCAGACCCAGGAATGGCTTTGGATTGCCCTTATTTTCTTCGCCCTTTTCGGGGGAATCGCCCTGTGGCAATGGCGCGACAAGCGATGGGTTGCCCGTCGGTTCAGGCCTGGCGAGGTCATCATCATGAGCTTTGGCGTCACCTTCTACGGCTGCGAGTCGACCGAGGGACGGGTTCCCCAGCAGACGGGGATGCTGTTGCTTCTGGAAACGGGACTCTTGTACCGGACGCGTTTTCTCGGTAAGGAGTTCATGATTCCCAAGGAACGGATCAAGGCCGTTTACGTGGCCAAGCAACACAAGGGGAAAGATCTCTACCGTTACGTGATGAAGGTCGATTTCATCGATCGTCACGGGCGTCCAGACAGTGCGGCGTTTCGTGTTCCCTACCCGAAACAGTGGTTCTCGGCCATCGGCAAAACCCTGGATATAACCCCCGTAACACAACTCCCGGAGGAAGAATGATATGTGGAAATGGACGGCGTTCGAATTCCTGGCCCTGACGGTCTATGTGGTCTTGTTTACCTCGTCCTACGTGACCCAGGCGATTACCATCATCCGAAACAAGAGCTCGGAAAACGTGGACATGTTCGCCTTTGTCAGGCTTTGCATTGGGCAGACCTTCTTTACTATCTATTCATTCACTTTGAAGCGGATTGGATTTTTCAGCGGAGCGGCTCTGACCCTTCTAAGCCTAATTTTCCTTTCCATCGTTATCTTTAGGTACCGCGGGGCAAAGGTTCGCGCGCGGGCGTGACACGCTTGATTCACCTACGTGTAATGGAGTAAAACAGAGCAAAACTTTAGGAGGCGTTTATGGATGAACCATTGAAGGGGATAAAAGTCGTGGACATGACCGCCGCCATGGCGGGTCCGTTCTGCACCATGCTGCTTGCCGACATGGGCGCAGAGGTTTTGAAGATTGAACCCCCCGGGCGGGGCGACATGTTGAGGGATTTCGGCCCTCCCTTCATCGAGGGGGAGAGCGCCTACTTTCTCTTGGTGAACCGGAACAAACGTAGCATGACCCTGAATCTGAGGTCTCCCGAGGGGTTGGATATTCTGAAACGCCTCGCGAGGGACGCGGATATCGTGGTGGAGAGTTTTCGTCCCAACGTGAAGCACAAACTTGGGGTGGACTACGAGACCCTGAGCGCGGACAACCCCGGCCTGATCTACTGTAGCATCTCCGGGTTCGGCCAGGATGGTCCCCTGGCGTATCGTCCCGGGTTCGATCCCATCGCCCAGGGGATGTCCGGGCTCATGAGCGTGACCGGGTATCCCGAAACGGGCCCGACCAGGGTGGGCGTGGCCATCGGGGATTCCCTGGGGGGGATCTTTGCCATGTACGGAATCCTGCTGGCCCTGATCGAACGGAACCGGTCCGGAAAGGGGCAATACGTGTCCACCTCTCTGTTGGAGGGTTTGGTCGCCGTCCTCGGATTCCAGGCGGCCAAGTATTTCGGAACGGGAGAGGTGCCGGGGCGCAACGGAAACGACCACGCCATGATGTCCCCCTACGGAACCTTCACTACCAAGGACGGCCATATCAACATCGCGGCGGGGAACCAGGGGATGTGGGAGCGGCTCTGCAAGACCTTGGGCCTTGACGAGCTGATTGAAGACGCCCGGTTTTTGACCGTTAAGGACAGGGTGCACAACCGGCCGGCCCTTTCCGCGATCTTGAACGAAAAGTTGAAGGGGAAAACAAGTGATGAATGGGTCGAGATCTTGAATGACGCGGGCGTTGCCTGCGGTCCTATCTTGAACATAAAAGAGGTCTTTGAAAACGAGCAAGTCCTGCATCTCAAGATGCTGGAAGAGATCAATCATCCCCACTGCGGGAAGATCAAGACAATCGGGATTCCCACCAAGTTGAGCCGGACCCCTGGAACGATTCGGAAGGCTCCCCCGCTGAAGGGGGAGGATACGGATGAAGTCCTGAAGGAACTTGGATTTGACGAGGGGAAAATCAAGGCGTTTCACGAGGGAGGGATCGTTTGACCCCAAGGCGGTCTGGCGGTTCGTCAGACCGCCTTGATTTTTAAGGGCCAATGATGATAAGAAGTCGTTAATGAAAGCGTGAGGGAGGTACGGAGTGACAGGAAAGTGGCGTTACGGCGTTTTGGGATTCCTCTGTTTTGTCTTCATCTTTTTTTCTCCTTTTGTTTTCGCTAAAAAAATTCCCTCCAAGATCAAGGGCCCCATCAAGATTCAGGCGGATAAACTCACTTACAACCGAGACAAGAACACCTACACGGCCCAGGGACACGTGATCATCAAGAGCCAGAACAGCATTCTCAGGGCCGACAAGATTGTTTTGAACAACGAGACGAAGGACGTGGAGGCTACCGGGCACGTGCGCTTTACGGATGGTGAGGACGAACTGACCTGCACTCATCTGCGCTTGAATCTCTTGACCCGC
>JALSPC010000086.1 GCA_026986155.1 bacterium | reverse complement strand
TTTCCGCAAAGCAAAAAATTGTCTGGAACTCCCAGACGAAAAGGCTTTTCGTGCATACATCGGCATCCAAGTGGTTTCAAGGGGATGAGATCTATCAATGTGATAATTTAGACCCGTTACTGGCCGATGATCCCACGAAATGGGAATTAGTCTCTTCCAAGAAAAATTGGCAAGATAAAAATCTTTCCATGCCCGTCTATCTCTGGGGGTTCAAATCCTGGATGGAGGGTTGGCGCGACAGTATCACCTCTGGGCAACGCTTCAGCCTCAAGATCGAGGCTCTGGCCAAATCCATGCGAATGGAGGTGTCGAGCGCCCAGGTCGAAATCCCCAAGAGCGACGTGATGCTCCTGCTTCACACTGCGACAGACGTTGTGCCGCCGAAGGGATGGACCGTGACGTTTCGCATTGAAGAACAGAACGCCCCCATTTTCTTCGACCTCTACGGAAATGTCGTGGACGGGGATCACGAAATAACCCTGCGGCGCAAGACAACTTTTTATACCCTGAAGCATTTAAGGGGCGGGGAGTATACCTGCTGGGCCCTGATGAAGACGGGTCTGACAGGAGGTAAGACCGCATCTAACCAAATCATTTTCAAAGTCGTTTCCAAATCATACAAGCCGGTGATTTTGACGCCCAAGGAGGACGCGAAAATCGGGAAAACCAAGACGGTGACGGTCAGAATAACGGGGCCTGGCGTGGACGCCGTGAGTGGGGGCCTCGAGGTCTATTACAGCAAACTGGCCGCGCAGTTTCCTTATGAAAAGATAGCGGAAATAAAAAAGGGCCACCCCTTTGTCCCTTCCGGGGTCTGGAAATGCCCCTGTAACCTTACCGGGAAACTCGGCCTGGTGCCTCGCGAGGGGGATTATCGCCTCCGCGCCAAGACCTATTATCAAGGCAAGCCCTTGGGCGAAAGCGACTGGCGGCATTTTCACGTGGGAAAGGCGTTGGTGGCGGTGATCACGCGGCCCTTCAAGATCATCTCGCCGGCGGAAGGAAAGGCGTATGCGAACACGGTCCCCGTCGAAATTTCCCTTCCGGACGATATGAAAGGGGAAAATCCCACCTTGACGTTGGGTTGGTACTGGTACCCCTCGGCCCGGAAATCGTCGGGTGGGGGCCCGAATGTCCAACCCTGGCCGCAACGCCTCATGCGTCAAACCGTCTCCGTGTCGGGCAAGGGAATGATTCTGACAACCTATAAGGGCTCCATGAGCGTTGAAAAACTCTTCAAAAAGAAAGCGCAGGTGTTGAAGGATGCCTCGGGCAGCGGACAGTTCATGCTGACGGCCGTGCTCAGGATGGAGGGACAGCCGCCGAGAAACTATTCCACCATCTTTGACGCGGGGGTGCTGGGAGCCCCCGCGCAAAAGGACAACCAGGGCGACAAGAAAGACCTCTCCTATCACATGAAAGTTCCCGCCATGTCCGTCATGCCGTTCAAGACACTTTATCGTCCCCGGGAGGATATCGCAATCCGTTTGAGGGGCGGACTGCAAGGGAACAGGCGGTTTCAGGTGCGTTTCCGCCCGGACCCGCGAGGGCGCTACGAAACCCTCCGCGCCGTCCCGCATCGATTCGTTACCCTTGGGTCTATTACCACCTTGCACCTCAAATTCCGGAAGCCCGGGCAATACCAGGTGCGCTTCACGTCGGGCGAAGGGGGTCACTGGGAGCCCTGGCACGGTTTCGAGGTCATGGGATCGAACCTGGCCGCTACGGGGAAGATGAAAAAGGTGGCGTCTCCCCGGCCGACGATTCACCTCGCCCCTCCCGCCATCGTCTCTCCGAAAAATCGCCAGACCTTCATGATGACGGGAAAAGAGGCTCGGGTGGCGGTGAAGATCCGTCACGCGGCCGGTTACAAGGTGGCGTTGGCGATTCAGCGACGGGAACACGGGGCCTTTGTGACCATCAACCCCAAGCTGACCCAAACCGCCGGGAAGACGGAGACAACCTTCGAGGTGCGCCTTGCCAAGACCGGGGAATACCAAATCCGGGCGAAACTGACCGGCGCCCCGCACAGCCCCTGGAGCGCTTGGCGGACATTCGAGGTGGATAAGCTCAACAAAAACCTCATCCATAAAATCAAGCCGCAACCCCATACGGGAAATAAATTAGCGCCCGCGCATCAGATTCGCCTGAAACCTTCGGGTGTAACCCTCAAGTAGAGGCACGGGATTGGGCGGGGGACGCTGGCCGTTGGAGCTGGCGATTTTGGGCCTCCCGATGCTTGATCCCTCCCCTGCGTCGGTAAGCGGCTTTTCGTGATGACGCGATTGCTGATAGCCGAACACGACCCTTGACCTTCGCTTCCGTGGCGCATATCATTTTCGCGGTTTTTTCGAAAAAAGGGGGATGAAGGTATCGGGAATGTTTTCCAGAGACACGGATAAACAATGGGAGAAATTTGGAAGAGAAGACGCTTATTTCGGTGTCATCGCGCAAGACAAGTATAAAATGGCCAACCTGAACGATGAAACCAAGGAAGAATTTTTTAGAACGGGGCAGGAATACGTTGACCGCCTGCTGCGGGAAATCAAGAGACATCTCGATCCGGGTTTCACCATCCGAAAGGCTCTCGATTTCGGGTGCGGCGTTGGACGGGTGGTTATCCCGCTGGCGAAAGTCGCGAAACATGTCACCGGAGCCGATGTTTCTGAATCGATGTTGCGAGAAGCACAAAAGAATTGCGAATCCCGTGGCATCGAGAACGTGAACTTCGTGAAATCTGACGATGACCTCTCGTTGCTGAACGATCGATACGACTTCATCCATTCACTTATTGTCTTTCAGCATATTCCCGTCAAACGGGGAGAGCGAATTTTGAAGAATTTAATGACTCGCCTGGAGGAAGGCGGGTGTGCCGTGTTGCATTTCACGTACGAAAAAAATTATCGGTTCCGGAGAGTGACCTCGTGGATCAGGAAAAATGTCCCGCTGACGCGTCGAATTGTCAACATTGCCAAGGGAAAATCGTTTTTTACCCCCGAGATGCAGATGAATGCCTACGACTTGAACAGATTGTTTTTGACCATCCAGAAATTTGGGGCAGACGAGGTATATACTAAGTTCAGCGATCACAATGGAGATTTGGGGGTTATCATGTATTTTCAAAAGAGACTGAAGCAAGGAAAGTAATTGTCTGTTTGCCATATTTCGGAATAACGGGGGAAAACACTCCCAAAGTTATTTCCGCCATCCCAGCGGGACAAGATCGTCTTCCGCCAGGCTTTTCAGGCGGATAAGCCTGTCCTGGAAGTATTCGATACTTTCTTCGATTTTTTCCCTGTCGACATGATACGGGTTTAAGGCCCGTTCCGGAACCTGGCGGAGGTTTTCGAGGGACTGGAGGGTGTGGCGGTAAAAGGCGAACTTTCCCTGCCACCACCTTCGGGAATGGCCGCCGTAGGTCGGACCCGCCCGGTGAACGGGCTTCAAAACGAGAACCACCCTTTGCGTGTCGAGGGTGATCTGATAATCCGACAGGAGATCCATCCCGACCAGCCCCGAAACCCCTTTCCCAAAATGGATATCGTGGACCACCACGTCCCCGCCCGGAAGCGTCAGGTCCCCCAGGGTAAATTTCTCCACGCGCGCCAGGGGAGGAAAGATAAGTCCCGACGCCGTCTTGAGGGGTATAATGGGAAGGTCCCCGCTTAATAGAATCCCCCCTTCCTGGGCGATCTGGGGGGCAATGACGGTCAAAGTGGCCCCCGTGTCGAGGAGGAAAAGGCCTGCAGTCCGGCTGTTGATCCCCATCTTGACGAGAAAATGGTTACCCGCTCGGCGCAGAGGGATGTAGGCAGGGGCGGGAGTTTTACGAGTAGTGGTCCGTGAGGCAGCGCCTTTTTCTAATTCCCGGGAAGATTCGGGTGGCGTGTTCGATTTTTCATTCCTTTCCTTTTTGCCGATGGTTTCGTAAGAACCCGAAGGCGGCGGCACATCCGTGACATGAACACCCCCCTTCCCGTCCTTCCATTTGTAGAGGGCAGAACCCTCCGAGAAAGAAACCACGTAGAACAAAAGCAAAAAAAGGATGAGAAGAAACCGTTTCACTTTCCTCAATTTATGCCACTTTTCTAATCGTGTGGCAAGCATGCGTTATTTCCTTCACCGGGCGTTTAAGTTTCCCTATCTGTCGTCCGATAAATTCCTTTGACATACAGGTTTGGCTTTGGTAAAGAATGAAACGCCTTTTGATACTGTGAATGGTTAACCTTTAACCTCACCGACGGAGGAAAGGTGCTTTACCTCACAACAGTCGTAATTTTATTTATTCTTTGGATTGTCATGTCGGGGATTTTCGATGCCTTTCATCTCACGATCGGTGTTTTGATGAGTTTCTTCATCGCGCACTTTTCCTGGGATCTGTTGTTTCAGAACACCAAAATGCCACTTTCCGAGCGGGTCGGAGAGTTTTTCCGGTTCCTCAACTATGTTTTCTGGCTTATTTACCAAATCATTCTTGCCAATCTGCACGTGGCGCGGCTCGTTCTGGACCCGAAGCTTCCCATCAACCCGAAAATCATCCGCGTTCCCACTAAACTTACCAAGGATATTTCCTTCGTCGCCTACGCCAACTCCATTACCCTGACCCCCGGCACCATCACCATCGGCGTGGAACGTGATCACCTTCTCGTCCACGCTATTGATGACAGGGTGGCGGATGATCTCTTTTCGGGGGCCATGGAACGACGCATCGCCCGTGTCTTCGAGGTGGGGAAATAAAGTTGATGCTCTTTTTCACGATTGTCAGCTTCTATCTCTGTGTCCTGATTTTCATCAATCTCTACCGGGCTATCTACGGTCCTGACATTCTTACCCGCATCGCCGCCATCAACGCCATCGGCACCAAGACGGTCATGATCCTCATCCTCATCGGGTTCATCTACGGGCGCGTGGAAATGTTTATCGATATCGCGATTGTTTACGCCCTCTTGAGTTTCATCGCCACCATCGTGGCGGCCAAGTATTTCCTGACGCGAAGGAGCATCGAGTGACGTTTCATACCATCCAAATCATCACCGCCGGGTTTTTCATCCTCGCGGGCCTCTTTTTCTTCACCACAGCCACCCTGGGCCTGTTGAGGTTTCCCGACTTTTACTGTCGCCTTCACGCCACGGGGAAGGGAGACACCCTCGGAACCCTCCTGATGATCGTGGGATTCATGATCTACGAGGGGTTCCACCTGTTAAGCCTGAAATTCATCCTGATCCCTCTTTTCCTCTTCATGGCCAGTCCCACCGTCACCCACTCTATCGGGCGGGCGGGCGTCACATGTGACGTGGAACCCTGGGAGAAAAAAGAACAAAGCGGAACGGAGGAAACGGAATGATTCCATCCCTCGACCTGATTCTTCTCATCATCGTCCTCGTTCTTTCCATTGCCGCCATCTCCGTCAAGGACCTGTTGAGCGCGGCTATTATTCTTGGAGGCTTCAGCTTCATGATGGCCCTCCTCTGGACGGAGATGGGCGCCGTGGACGTGGCCATCACGGAGGCTTCCGTGGGCGCGGGGGTCTCCACGGTCTTCTTCATCGCCGCCCTCCACCACACGAAAAGGAGGTCGAAAGATTGAAGCCGCTGAAACTGCTTGGCCTTATCACCGTCATCATTACGGGGTTTTTCCTTCTTTACGGGGTTAACGACATGCCCCGGTGGGGAGATACGAACACCCCGGCCAGCGTGCACGTCTCGCCCTACTATATCCAACATTCCCAGGCGGACACGGACGCCCCCAACTTCGTCAGCGCAGTCCTGGCCGACTACCGCGGATTTGACACCCTGTTCGAGACCACGGTCATCTTCTGCGCGGGGATTGCCTGCATGATGCTGCTGAGGAAGGAAGAAGACGCGTGATCAACCGATACGATAACCTCATCATCGAGTTTTTCTGCCGTATCATCGCGGCACCCCTCTTTCTCTTCGGTGTCTATATCATCTTTCACGGCGAGGCGAGCCCGGGCGGCGGGTTTCAGGGCGGTGTCATCCTCGGCGCGGGGTTTATCATGCTGGCCATCGCCTACGGGATGGACTTCACTCTCCGGCGTATCCGGGAAAAGATGATACTCTTTTTGAGCTGTATCGGCGTTTTCATCTACGGCGGTATCGGCGCCGCCTGCCTCCTGTGGCGGGGAAACTTCCTCGATTACGGAAAACTGCCCCTTCCTGTGGACTCGGTGAGCGCCATTCGCGGCCTCGGCATCATGGGAATAGAGATCGGAGTCGGCCTGACCGTCATGGGCGTCATGATATCCATCTACTATGACTTGATCGATCCCGGTGGAATCCAGCCGGACATGTTATCTGGAGAGGAATAAATGGACTTTATTGTCAGCAAGTTCAACTACTGGATTTATATTATCATGATGATGATCGGGTTTTACGCCATGATCGCCAAGCGGAATCTGGTCAAGAAGATCATCGGAATGAACATCTTTCAGACCGCCATCATCCTTTTCTATGTCTCCATCGGCGCGAAAAAGGGAGCCACCATCCCCATCCTGGAGGCGGCCCACCACGCCAAGATCCCGCCCGAATCGATCGAGGTGGCCAAGTATATCAATCCCCTGCCCCACGTCCTGATGCTGACCGCCATCGTGGTCGGTGTCAGCGTAACGGGAGTTGCCCTGGCGCTCATCATTCTCATCTACCGCCGTTACCACACGGTGGAGGAAGATGAAATCCTGAGGCAGCTCTCATGATGCAGCAGGCCCCCGCCCTCACCATCGCCATCCTTCTGCTGACCGCCTTCTGGGTGCCCATCTTCGGAATGGTCAAGAGGGAATCCGCCTATTACATCTCCCTGACGGCTATGTTTTTCTCTTTCCTCGCCGCCTGCGCGACCCTCTACGCTGTTGTCACGACCGGTCCCATCCATTACCGCATGGGCGGCTGGCCCCCGCCCTGGGGAATCGAGTTCGTCATTGATTACCTCAACGCGGGGGTTCTCGTCCTCATCTCCCTCATCAGCCTCCTGACCACCGTCTCCGCCAAAAAGAGTGTGGAAAGAGAAATCCACCGAAGCAAGTGGCCCCTCTTCTGGTCCCTCTACCTCCTCCTCGTCATGAGCCTCATGGGCATGACGGAGACGGGCGACATGTTCAACATGTACGTCTACCTGGAGGTTTCCTCCCTCACCGCCTACGGCCTCATCGCCATGGGAGAGAAGGGCGCCCTGATGGCCAGTTTCAACTACGTCATCCTTGGCTCTGTCGGCGCGTCGTTTTATCTTCTGGGTGTCGGCTATCTCTACATAGCGACCGGCTCCCTGAACATGGCGGACTTGAGCAAGATTCTGCCATCCATCTACCGGTCCAAGGTCATCTTCACGGCCTTCGCCTTCTTCATCGTGGGCATCGGTCTCAAGATGGGGCTTTTCCCCCTGCACATGTGGCTGCCCGACGCCTACACGCACGCCCCCTCGGCCATCAGCACCCTCATAGCTCCCACCATGACCAAGGTGAGCGCGTACGTCTTCTTCCGCATCATCCTGACCGTCTTCAATCCCCACTTTTCCTGGGAGGTGATTCCAGCGGCAACTCTCCTGCGGTGGATCGCCGCCGTGGGCATCATTTACGGCTCCATCATGGCCATCGCCCAGAAGGATATCAAGCGGATGCTCGCCTACTCCTCCATCAGTCAGATCGGCTACATCGTCCTGGGTATCGCCCTGGCCAATCGGATGGGGCTCATCGGCGGGGCACTACACATTTTCAGCCACGCCTTCGCCAAGGGAAGCCTCTTTATGGTGGTCATGGCCGTTATCTACAAGACCGGCATCCGCAACATCGACGACTTCAAGGGACTGAACCGGAAGATGCCCTTCACCATGGCCGCCTTCTGCCTCGCCGCCTTCTCTATGGTGGGGGTTCCCCCCACCGCGGGGTTTTTCAGCAAGTGGTACCTCGTCCTGGGAACTGTGGCGGGCAAATACTGGTGGCTGACCGCCGTCATCCTTGCCAGCAGCCTCTTGAACGCCGTTTATTTCTTCCGCATCATCGAGAAAATCTACTTCTCGTCCTTCGTGGACCTGGTGACGGGGGGGAGCGGGGGCCACGAACACCATGAACTTCCCGCCGTCGCCGTGGCGGAGGCCCCCCTCATGATGCTCGTCCCCATCCTGCTCATGGCCGCGGGGATCCTCGCCGTGGGTCTCTTCAATACACAGATTATCCATCACCTCCTCCAGTTCATCGTTCCCAAGGGGCTGGCATGAATACTATCGTAATATCCTACAAACCGCTCTACGCCGTTCTGGTCTCACTCGTGGGCGCCTTCTTTATCCTCTTTACCAGCGAGAAACGGCAGAATCTCCGGGAGGCCTGGACCTTCATCGCCGCCTTCATCAAGTTCGGCATCGTGATAAGCATGTTGCCTGTCATCCTCCACGGGAAAATCATCAAGCTGACCCTGGTGGAACTCGCCCCGGGATTGTCCCTCATGTTCAAGGTCGACTTTTTCGGCATCATCTTCGGACTGGTGGCGTCGGGCCTCTGGATCGTAACCTCCCTCTACTCCATCGGCTACATGCGGGGGCTCAAGGAACACGCCCAGAACCGCTACTTCTTTGCCTTCGCCCTCTGCCTGTCCGCCACCATGGGCATCGCCTTTTCCGGCAACCTGCTGACCTTCTACCTTTTCTACGAGATGCTGACCATCGCCACCTATCCTCTCGTCACCCACAACGAGGATGAAGAGGCCGTCAAGGCGGGGCGGAAGTATCTCACCTATACCCTGACGGCCGGGGTCCTCCTGCTCTTCGCCATCGGAGCGACCTACATCTACGCGGGCACCCTCGAGTTCACGCCCGGCGGGTTCCTCAAGGGGCACAACATCTCCATCGGGATGCTTCAGATCCTGCTCGTCGCCTACCTCATCGGGTGCGGGGTCAAGGCCGGGGTCATGCCGTTCCACGCTTGGCTGCCCTCCGCCATGGTGGCCCCCACGCCCGTGAGCGCCCTGCTCCACGCCGTCGCCGTGGTCAAGGCCGGGGTCTTCGGGTGCGTGCGGATTATCGCCTACGTCTTCGGGCCCGTGCTACTCAAGGACATTCACATGTGGTTGATTGTGGCCTACTTCGTCTCGTTCACCATCATCGTCTCATCTCTCTTCGCCCTGGCCTCCGACAATCTGAAACGGCGGCTCGCCTTCTCCACCATCAGCCAGCTCTCCTACATCATCCTGGGAGCCGCCCTGCTGTCCAAGTCTTCCCTCACCGGCTCCATCCTCCACATCCCCAACCACGCCTACATGAAGATCACCCTCTTCTTCTGCGCGGGAGCCATCTTCGTGAAGACGGGGAAGAAGAATATCAGCGAGATGGACGGCATCGGCCGCCAGATGCCCTTCACGATGCTGGCCTTTACCCTGGCCTCCTTCGGGATGGTGGGAATCCCGCCCCTTTGCGGGTTCATCAGCAAGTGGTACCTCTGTCTCGGCACCCTCCAGGCCCACGAAATCTTCTTCCTCTTCGTCCTGCTGACCAGCGCCGTCCTTAACGCCGCCTACTTCTTCCCCATCGTTTACGCCGCTTTCTTCCGCAAACCCGCCGAAGCCACCGGCGTGGCGGAGGCCTCGATCCCCCTCGTCCTTCCCCTGTCCATCACGGTGGTCATGGCGGTCATCTTCGGCATCTTCCCCAATTTTCTCTTCCATTTTTTCGACCTGGCGAGAAACGCCGCAACCTCCATCATCACGGGGATGTGACATGACGAAAGGAAAAAAAATTCTGTTTGCCGCCATTCTCATCATCGTCGTGGCGCTCGACTTCTATCATCCCGGTGGCGCCCACGAAGTCCATTTCTGGTGGCAGAAGATCCCGGGCTTCGACGCCATCTTCGGTTTCCTGGGATGCTTTTTCCTCATGCTTTTTGCCAAAAAGGTCATCTATCCGCTCTTTTCCAGGGAGGAGGACTACTATGACCGGTAGCGTCATGCCCCCCTACATCTACTACTTCATCGGGGCCCTGCTGCTGCCCGTCGTCCCGGGACGCCTGGCGAAGCGCGCCCTGACCCTATTGGTGCCCGTGCTGGCCTTCGCCGCCCTCGTGGCCGTCCCGAAGGGGTCCTACAACATCATCCCCTTCCTCAACTACCACCTAATCCTGATGCGGGTGGACAAGCTGAGCCTCGTCTTCTCCTACGTCTTCGTCATCATGTCCTTCATCGGCGCCATCTACGCACTTCACATCAAGGAAGAGGGGCAAATGGTGGCAGCGTTCTTGTATGTGGGAAGCACCCTCGGGGTCACCTTCGCGGGCGACTACTTCACCCTCTTCTTCTTCTGGGAGATCATGGCGGGCGCGTCGGTCTTCCTCATCTGGTACAACAAGACCGAGGCCTCCGTGAAGGCCGGATACCGCTACCTCCTCGTGCACGTCGCGGGGGGATGTCTCCTGCTGGCGGGCATCCTTTTGCAGATCGCCACGAAGCACTCCATCGCCTTCGAGCCGGGGAGTTTCGGGGGGGTCGCCTCCTACTTCATCCTGGCGGGATTCATCGTCAACGCCGCCGTGCCCCCCTTCCATCCCTGGCTGCCCGATGCCTACCCCATGGGAACCATCACGGGAAGCGTGTTCCTGACCGCCTACACCACGAAGAGCGCCGTCTATGTTCTCTGCCGGGGCTTCGCCGGCGTGGAGGTCCTCATGTGGCTAGGCGCCATCATGGCCATCTACGGGGTCGTTTACGCCTTCATCGAGGTGGACATGCGGAAACTCCTCTCCTACCACATCGTCAGCCAGGTGGGTTACATGGTCTGCGGCGTGGGTATCGGGACGGAACTGGCTTTGAACGGGTCGGCGGCGCACGCCTTCTGCCACATCCTCTACAAGGCCCTCCTCTTCATGGCCTGCGGCGCCGTGATTCACGTGACGGGGAAACGAAAGTTGACGGAACTCTCGGGGAAGGGGCTCTACAAGACCATGCCCTTCACCTTGGCCATGTACATGATCGCCGCCTTCTCCATCTCCGCCGTGCCCCTGTTCAACGGGTTCATCAGCAAGTCGATGGTGGTGGCCGGCGCGGGTGAGGCCCATCACGGGCTCGTGGAGTTGATGTTGCACCTGGCCTCCGTGGGGACCTTCCTCTCCGTCGGGCTGAAACTCCCCTATTTCGCGTGGTTCGGCAAGCCGATTCACCCCCACGAAGCCGAGCCGGTAATGGGCGGACGCCCGCCGCTCAACATGGAGATCGCCATGGCCATCGCGGGCTTTCTCTGCATCGCCCTGGGGGTCTATCCCGACGCCCTCTACCGCCTCCTGCCCTACGCGGTGAACTTCCACCCTTACACCTACGGGCACGTGGTCAAGACCATGGGCATGCTGCTGTTTGTCTTGCTTGCCTTCGTCATCTACCTGCCCAAGATCTCCCTCCACGACCGGACCAACCTGGACACGGACTGGTTCTACCGGAAGGGCGCCAGCCTCCTCTACCGCTTCGTGAGCGGCCCCATGGACGCCTTCTACCGGAACATGCAGGCGCGGTTTTCCCGGCAGGTCGATTTCATCGCCTTCGTGGCAAAAAATCCCTACACGGCGCCGGCCCTGCTCTGGCTGGGATTCGAGCGGTTCGTGGCCAGCGGGTTCGGGGTATTAAAAAGCGTGCCCGACCTGGCGCGGGTGGAGGCGAAATTCCAGGATTTGAGCAAAAAGGATTATACGCCCGAGGCCTACAAGAGCCCCGTGGGCGTGGGCGTGATGCTCTCCGTCTTCTTCCTTGCCGTCTTCATGCTCATCTACCTGCTTCGATAAGTAATCAGACAAGATTAACAGGATTTCTCTCGATTTCGGCCTTTCGTTCCTTTTCGGACAAACTAAGCGACCGGCGATATCGTGCTTGTGTTTTCCGACGACGGCAAGTGGGATAGCGCAAACCTCGTTTTTCCGCCGCTCAATTCTCACTCCAGCTTAGCGTTTCGCTTTGCCGCCAGTTTCTTCCCGATGGAATTCCAGTAAGTCGCCGTCAACTGTTTCTTGTGGGCGATGATCCACTGCAGCGGCTCCCGCTTTTGCCAGAAATCGTAGTTCAGTCAGAAGCACCGCCTTGAGAAAGCCGTCTGCGCATCACCCAACTCGGTGCTCACTACCGCACGACGAGCACGGGACATGGCGCGTGCTGGAGAATCTTCTGGCTTACGCTTCCCAGCAGAAGCCCCGTGATGGGACTCAATCCCCGTGCGCCGAGGATAACTAGTTCTCCCTGAAAAACCTC
>JALSPC010000085.1 GCA_026986155.1 bacterium | reverse complement strand
CGTCTTCCCCATCTCAAAATCTGTATCGAAAACTTCAGGGACCATCCCAATCTCTCCGTCGCCGTGGGAATCGCGTTGGAAAAAGCCCGGTATCTCTCGTGGGAACTGGGGGAATTCTGGCGAAAGCACGATTACCGTTTCTCGGAAGAACCCAAGGGATCGGAGATCGATTCCTGGCTCAGGGCCATCCGCTGGTTTACGGGAGCGCGGGAACTCTTTCCCAACGACATCGTCCGCGCCTTGCTCCCCGCCACCTGGGAGGCCGTCCCTTCCCGATGTTGGCATGTCGCCCGGAGATTTTTAGACAAGGTCCGGGCGTGGAAAATCAGGCCTTCCCCTTCTCCAAGTAAAAAGCCGCCCCCTCTCCATCCCGTGGCGCTGGATGTGATAAGGGCCATGAAAAAAGAGGGATGTCCCGTCTGCCGCGCCGGAGACAAAGCGTTGGCGGACTATTTCACGTGGCTGACAAAACAGAACTACGATACCCCTTCCATCCTGGCCGAAATTCAGGAGGCGGGGGGATTTTGCCGGACGCACGCCGCGCGGCTTCGGGAACTTGCCCCGGATTATATGGGCACCGTCCTCCTGGAAAGCCTGATATCCAACGCCCTGGGCACTCTGGACACCTTCGCCCGCTCCCTGGACACCGCCTCTGGTCCCGGGGGGGCCTCTCGACGTCTCGCTGTCTCGAGGCGAATCCTCGTCGGTAATCATGACTGCCCCGCCTGCCGGGTCGTGAGGCGGGCCGAACGGGATGCCGGGCGGCAGTTGATCGCTCTTCTCGCTGGGGAAAACGAAACGGCCAGGGACCGTTACAAGGCCTCGGATGGGCTGTGTCTTCGGCACCTCACCCCCATCCTCCGGGAGGCCCCCGCAAAAACGGCGGGATTTCTCGCCCGGGACATGGTCAGGCGGCTTTCGCCCTTGCGGAAAAGACTCAGGGATTTTCTGAAGCACGCGGATTACCGGGAGAAAAACGCGCGGCGGGCGGGGGAAAGAGCGGCCTGGCGGGAGGGGCTTATGCGGGTTTCAGGTTTTCCCGATCGCGAGGAATGATAATCCCGCAAGACCCATGTCCTCAAGACAAAGTAAAAAACGGTTTTCATCCCTTAAAGGATGTGGTGAATTTTCATCCGCCAATATCTCAAACAAGATAAAATCCTTCTTTACAACTCCGCCTTATCCATGGTTAAACATATAAGGTGGAAGAGATAAAAAACAAGAAAAAAGTTCCTCAGGACTTTTTAACAGCAACGATCCTCTGCTTTTGTTTTCTTGACTGATGTCGAAAATCTCCCTTAAAAATTATTTTAATGATCTCTCGGTTCTCGCGGGGGCGGTGATGATTAGTTTTTCCGCCGTCTTCGTGAAGCTGGCCCACGTGGGACCCACGGTTTCCGCCTTCTATCGCATGGCCATTGGGGGTGTCATTCTCATGGCCTTCGCCCTTGTTACAGGAAAGACCTCGCGATTCCCGTTCAAGGCCCTTGGCCTGATGACCTTAACCGCGTTCTTTTTTGTGTGGGACCTGACGATCTGGCACCGCAGCATCTTCTATGTGGGCCCTGGTCTGGCCACCATCCTTGCCAACTTCCAGGTTTTCTTCCTGGCGGGGATCGGTTTCTTCCTCTATCGGGAGCGTCTGAACCTGCGTTACGTGATCTCCGTCCCTTTGGCGCTTATTGGACTTGGGCTGCTTATTCTCCCCCACAATATGGTGGTTCCGCAACCTCAATTCTATTTAGGGGTGGGACTCGGCCTCATTACCGCCCTGGCTTACACGGCTTACCTATTAAGCCTAAGGACCCTCCAGGCACGCTACACGAAAATCTCCGCATTTTTCGTGATCGCCGTCATCTCCATCCTGACGGCCATAGGAATCGGCCTTGAGATGTTCGCGGGCGGAGAATCCTTCGCTATCCCTGACAGACAGACTCTTCTCGCCCTCATCGCTTACGGCATCATGGGGCAGTTTCTGGGATGGGTTCTTATTTCAAAGGGAATCGGGAAAATCGAGGCCTCCCGCGCAGGACTCATTCTCCTTCTTCAGCCGACCCTCTCGTTTGTATGGGACATTCTATTTTTCTCCCGCCCCACGGGAATCACCGACCTGGCCGGCGCCAGCGTGGCCATCTTTGCCATCTACCTGGGCGCGACTTCGAGAGGAATCCGTTGACCTACCCGTAACGCTCATTCTTCCAGACATCCGCCACGGGATGGTAGCCCCGCTCTTCCCAGTATCCGCGGATATCCCTGTCCACGAAGGTTATCTCCATAACCCATTTCACGCTCTTGTAGGCATACCTGCCCGGGACAATAAGCCGCAAGGGATAGCCATGCTCGAAGGGAATGGGCTCTCCGTTCCGCTCCCAGGCGAGTAACGTCTCGCTATCCATCAGACAATCCAGGTCCAGTTCAGAGGAATAGCCGCCTGGAGAGTAAACGAGGGCGAATTTCGCCGTCTCCAGGAGATCGTCACGGCCGATAAGGTCCCGAATCCGCACCCCGCGCCACCGGTTGCCCGGAACGCTCCATGATTCTACGCAGTGAAAATCCCCCACGACCTCGATCGCTGGCATGGTGTGGATATCCCCCGCCTTCAAGATCTTCTCCTGCTTGACAAGGCCCGTAATCTTCAGGGTCCAATCCTCCGGAGCAATCGCCGGCATCTCTTCCGCCGTCCGAACCGGCCAGGATGGAATAAATCGCTGACCGGGCGGTGTCTTTTCCGCCATCTCTTCTCTCCTTCTCCAGGTTTACATGGATACTTATCGCCTGTTTGCCACGTAGGACATGGCTTCCTCGATGTTCAGTTCCCGGGTGCTGCCCCCCGTGCGCAGGTAGAACTTGGTGGTCTTGTCCTGCCTCACGAAAACAGGCTGATGGGAGGGGGTCACCAGGATGCGGCAGACATCTTTCCCCTCGATGGTGTGGAACATGACGTGGAGGTGCTGACAGATCTCGGGCCCAAGTTTCCGGGAGACGGCCGTCATGATAGCCAATTCGAAGCCATCCCGGTTCTTCTTCCTGAGCGTTTCGTAGTCCTTTTCCAGGCCCAGAACGTTGCCGTCGTCGTCCACGCCGATGAGGAGTGTCCCCCCTTGTCCATTCATGAATCCCGCCAGTGTCTTCAGGACCGCGTTTTCCAGTCCGCGATTCATCTTGTTCTGTCTTACGTCCCACCTGAAGGAAGACTTGAATTCAAGCTTTGGTCCCTCTCCCTGCGTGATGAGGGCGCCCAGGTTCTCCTCCAAGGCGGAGTGGAGTTTCTGGATATGCTCAATCTTCCTGCGCCACGCGTTGAAAAGAAAGGCCACCAAGACGCCGAAGGCGGCGCCTACCCCCGTGTAAAAGGTAGTCTTCAGTGGATTGTTTCCTCTCAATGAATTAAAGACCTGATGGGAAATAAATGTCCAAACAGAGGGCTTTTCGACACCATGTTCATAGTAGTAGACAAATTCGTTGATAGGATAGAGGATAAAGAATCCAGCGAGGGCGCCTCCGAGAATGGCGACAATGAAAAGCCGATTGAGGGCTTCCCGTTTCTTTGACATAATGTCTTTCAGGCCTTCCATGCCCGTTTTATGACGGAATCGGCGAGGAAAATCAATAGAAACGGAAAAAAGTTTACTCGGTATTTAGGCTTCCGAAGCCCCCATCTCTGGCGCGATGGTTCACGATATCGGGCTCAACCCAAGAGGTTTTCAAGTCGCTTCCGGAGAACAACAATTTTCTCTTTTGCCAGTTCGTTCTCTCCCCTATCGAGAATTTCTTCTATACTTTTAAGTTGGTTTTCCAGATCCTCTAATTCCTTGGCAACTCGACGCATCGCTTCATTAGCCGCCTCCGCGAGAGACTGGAAATGATCGGTTTTCCGCAGTTTGAAGACGTGTTTAAAATTCCCCGTCGAAATCTCTTTGAGCCCCCTTTCAATCCTGTAAATGGGACCCGCGATTCGCTGAGGGAAAAAGATGGCGAATAAAAATCCCGCGAGGACGCAGAGCCCTCCGCTGGCCACGATGACGGGCAGGAGAAGGTCACTGACGTGACGGATGGTCAAATGCGCCCTGTGAAACGTTGTTCCTATCTGTCTATGGCTGAAAAGGTAAAGAATGAAAAGTGAAATGGCAATGGAGATAAGGATAACCACGAGAATGCGTATAAGGATCCAGGCCTGCAGATTCCGTTTAACGCGCAAATTCAATTTCTTACGTTTCTGTTGATATAGTTCCATATTCACTCTCGCCCCCTTATTTTCTATAACGTTCCCCATGACATGACACACAGAGATCATCCTCTTTTTTTCGCAGAAGATACGGAATGTTCGCTGAATGCGGTTCGTGACAGCTTGAACAAGTCATTACCTTGCCAAAAAGTGGGACCCCTTTGGCTTTCATGCCATTTTTCAAGGAGATATTGACAGGGTGTGAAACCCCGAGCTTTTCATCAGGATGACATTTATAACAGGCTTCGATGCCCGAATAAAGAAGGGACCTTATAACAGGATGATTCTTCGGCATTGAGGTGTTTTTCACGCTCTGGTCAGGTAAAATCCCCAAACGCCAGTCTATCTCATTCCCTGATTCAATCGCAAGCACCATTTCATTGGGAGGAAAATGAAAAAGGCGGATTGATATCTCATTCGTCCCCTCATTCTTAAACTGCTCAGTTTTTATGGTCTTATCCATTCGAAACATCACAACGCGGCTACGGGATACCCGTCCCGAGATATCACGCGCGATGATCTTAGCCTGATAGATTGCATCCTTTTTAAGATTACCTAACACAATTCGATGACGCGTGAAAAAGTCACCGCTGCTCGTCTCCACCTGATTTCCACATCTGACTTCAATCTCCGTCGGGACATTGGTCTCAACACATAATGTTGCTTCCAAAAAAATCCCTTCTTCAATTTCACAGGGAAAGGCTTGTAAAATTTTCGGTTCCCGCGCTGTTTTTATGGGAAGCGAGGCAACGGACTCGGGAGACAGGGGCACTGCGTCTTCACGCGTGTCCGCTTGAAAAACAAGAAATTTTCCTCTCACTCTCCGCGGTAAGAAGATAAGCCCTTTCCCACCAAAAAAATGCCTTCTAAGAACCCATTTTGCTTCTTGAATATCTAATTTTCCCCCTCCCTTTCGTGATGACGCGCCCCCATGACACGACTGACATTTTCCGTTTTCAAATGGGGCGTGAACCCATTGCCCCAGGCGTTTGAAGTTGTGGCAATTCACGCACCTTTGGGCGGAAACACCTGAGGCAGATCCCATGAAAATGGCAAGAAATATGAGTGCTAACCGCGCGTTTCTTTTTGACATTTTGCTACAACTCCCCTAAATTTCATCACCTCGCAACCGCGACATCCCACGGGCTACAACCCAATTCAATCATCCCCATGTTTTTCATTGAAGTTGAATTCACAACCGTCACCCCCCTTTCCCCTCTGTCCGCCACGTAGAGCCATCGCCTCGTGTTGCACACGGCTAAGGCAGAAGGAGAAAGTCCCGCCTTTATCCGCCTGGAGATAGCCATTTGTCCCGGCCAAAGCACGCTCAAGGTGCCGTCTTTCCAATTACTGATAAATAAGCGCCTTCGCGTTCCAAGAATTCTCACGGGTTTTCGTCCGCTTCGCACTCTTCCAAGGAGTTTTCCCGTTGCGAGGTTAAAAAGGCTCACGGTTCCGGACCCGCTGTCCGCCACGTAGAGCCACCCGTTCTGGACCCATATCCCCCGCGGCGAGGATCCCGTCTCGTAGGCCCTGGCTGGGCTCAGGTCCGCGTTTAGCTGGTAAACCTTCTGCTCTCCCGCGGATGAGACGAAGATCTGGCGTCCCTTTTTCCAGTAGAAAACGTTAGTCAGTTGCTGACCCAGTCGCCGCGACTTGAGGAGGCTCCCCGTGCCGGCATCCACCAGGAATATCTGGTCATTATTGGGATCCGTGACGACCAGGGTGCGCCCGTTGACAAGGGCCAAAAACCTCGGGCTCTGAACCATGGGAAGGAGGAGGGCGTCAACGACACGAAACGTGGACATCTCCACGGAAAGGAGGGAGCGGCTCTTTTCGCACAGGACGTAGAGACGGTCTCCCCTGGGGAAAGCCGCCACTTGCCGGGGGGTGTCCTTTGTGGCGAGGGAGGCCACCACGCGGTTCGTGTCCGTTCGGATGGCAAAGAGGGTATTAATCTCGTCGCACGTGACATAGAGGGTCTCTCCCCTCAGGGGTCGGGTTTGGAACATGGCGTAAAAAGAGGGCGCAAAGCCGTTTTCCCGCAAAGAGCCCCGGACGTCCCAGACCAGGAAGAGGCATCGGCTCTCCCCTTCCTTCAGCTCCCAGTTTACCTTGATCTTCGCTTCCATATCGCCGGGAATTTTTCTGGATCCCAAACGGACATTTTTCATTTTCAATATCACGGTAGAGTATCGCCCCACCGGGACCTCCGCGCTGGCGAGAAAGGATTGTCCGAAGGAAACGGCGGTGCTCACGCCTGGGCTCGATACGGTCACAGGGACATCCGTGCCCTGGTCGTTAATCAGGGACAAACCGGCCAATTCGAAACGCGCCTCTGTGGGCAACGGATGCTCGATGTTCACGAAGACGTTCAGCCGCGCCGCTCCTGCAATGCCGATGGCCAAGAAAAATATGAATACCGTCGAAAACATCAGCTTCTTCAAAAGCATATCCTCCCCGTGCTCGATGATCCAAGGTAACTGTCGTCCTTGCCGTGCATGTGGCAGTTCATGCAGGGGATGGGGGTGCCGCCCATGCCTCCTCCGCTATGACACCGCCCGCATTGCTGTTGCGGGTAGGGATGGTCGGTCGCGGTATGGTGCGCGTAACGCCAGTGGTTCGGAGTCGTTGACACGCCGTAGGCCTGATCGTCCTTGTGGCAGGCCAGACAGAGATAGCCTATTTCATTGCCCGTCGAGGTGTTGGGAATGGAGATCTGCGTCCCGTTCACCTCCGACCGGACGAGGTAGGGATTGGGCGCCCCGTGTGGCTCGTGGCAGTCGGTGCACGAGAGAGCAAATCCCAGGGTGATCCCAATGGGAGCATTGGCGTAGGGCGCCTTGACGCCCAGGCTCGTGGTGGCCGAGTTCCTCCCGTGCTTGTCACCCGGACCCGACTCCCCCCCCTGGGTGGACCAGTCTATCTTGATGAGGTTTCGTCCCAGGCTCGTGCTGTATATCGTGTTCCCGGGATTATGGCAGTCCGTGCAGAATGTGGCGTAATCCGGGAGGTTGTGCCCGTCGTAGGTGCTTGTTCCGCCCGGCTCATAGGAGTTGGTCCCCCCATAGGCGTAGGGCGCCTGGTAGCGGCCCTGGTAGAAGTAATACATGGTCTCCTTGTCCGTAGATGTGTTATCGTCTCCCCAGAGGGTATCGTGCGCCGTGGGGCGGGAAATCGCCGTGTTGGCGGCCGGGTTGCCGGGATCCGCCTTTACCCGCCTGGCGAGGTGGGGGTTGTGGCAGGCCACGCAGGGGGACGATTCCGAGGTGAAGAAGGGAAAACTGTTTTTCGCGAAGTTATAGACATCCTCCAGGTCGTGGTAGGACCGCTGGTTGAAGGTGGAAAGGATATTATTTTTCCCTGAGGCGCTGTAACCCCCAAAGGTCTTCGAGTAATCCTCGTTGACGATCCCCCCGTTCTGCTCCGAGTCCGTGCCGTTCGTGTGGCAATGGAAGCAGAAGGCGTCCGCCTTCTGGTAATTGCCGGGCGAGGCGTTGGTATTGAAGGGATTGGCGTAAAGGGCGAAGGCGAAGGGTCCCCCGTTGCTGATGCCGCCGTAATCCCCGTGCTGGTCGTGGCAGTGGCCGCAGTTCCCCTTGTTGTAGAGTGCCCGGTTATTCCGTTTCACCCCGTTGGCGTAGCTCCCGTGGGCGGAGCGCCAGTAGGAGCCCGCCTCCGCCTTCAGGCCGCCCAGCAGGCAGAAGGCGAGGAGAAAGTGGCTAATTCTTAGCGCTATGACACGCCATGCATCCATTGACATCGTCCTCGTTGTTCGTGGGCCATCCGAAATAGTTCCACCTCAATAACTTCCAGTAGGGGGATCCGTGGGCCCGGTGGCAGGTGACGCACGTGATGATAGTATCCTTACTGAACGTAACCGTCGAGATCACCTGGGTCACGTCCTCGCTCGCCACGGGGGCGACCACCGAGTAGGTTCCCTGCTGGTCGTAGGGACCGGGATAATTCCGATATTCGGAGCCGCTCGGCGTATTCCCCATGTCGTAATCCGTGGGGTGCCGCAGCCAGGGAGATCCCCACGACCCGCTGCTGATGTCGTTCCCTGTATGGAAATCCCCGTGACATTCAGCGCAGAGGTAGCTAATGGTGGTGGGATCCAGGTTCCCCTCGTCGGTCCGATCCACGCCCTTGTACTGGTTGTGCTCGTTATTCTTGGGCCGGTATTCCCAATCCGGGTCCTCCAGCCCCACCACCCCCTTCAGAAACCGGTAGCTCTTCCCCACCGTCGTTCCGTCGAGGGTCGAGTCGTCCGCGTGGTGCGCCCCCATCATCGCCCCCAGCGTGTCGACGATGGTGCGGTCCCCGTGGCACCCGTAGGTCCCCGCGCAGGTCAGTCGGTGATTCAAGTTGGAGCCGCCCGGCGGGGTGTTGTGGAGCGTCTGATCCTCCAGGGCGATCCCAACCACGTTGTGGCCCTTCGCGTCACTGCGGTTTCCCGTGGTATTGCCGTCGTAAACCCACCAGAAGTTACCGGCCGCCAGGGTGTTCGTTTCCGACTCGGTCCCCGTCGTCCCGTATTTTATCTCACTCCCCGTCGTGAGGATGTAAGGCGTTCGGGTTGTTGCCGTGTTCTTCCCCGTGTGACAGCCGATGCAGTCGTTGACCAAGAGGGCCCGGTAGGGACCGCTTGCGCCCCACTCGGCCAGGGGAAGCCCCCCCTGGGAGTAGTGCATGGTATGGCAGTTGGAGCAGACACCCTTCACGCGAGCGGCGGCGGTGCCCGCCATCCAAGCGAGAAAGGTCAGAGCCAGCGCGAATTTAACGGTTCCAGACATCGATGCGTCCGTTGCCCTCGTCCAGGATCAGGAGGGACCTTCCAACCATCAGGACTTCCCACGGGTAACTCAACTGCCCGGGCTTGAATCCCTTTTTCAGCATCTCGTAACGCAGGCTCCCGTCCCGGTTAAAGATTAAAAGTTTCTTCATGTAACGATCCAGGATATAGACGTTCCCCTCCGCGTCCCGGTCAAACGACACGGGCTGGGGGAGATGTTTCTTCGGGACGAAGGTGTCGATCACCTTCCCTGACGCGTCGAATCCGAAAAGGCGACCCGACAGGGTCTCCATCCCCCAGAGGATATCACCTTTTGACTTCAGGTCAAAAAACCCCTTGAAGTTCCTCGAGCCCGGGGCGAATTCCCTTTCCACCGTGAGGTCTTTCCGCAGCATGAGGATTTTCCCCGTGGCCCGGTCGAGGATCACCAGCCGGTCCTTCCAGAGGGTCATCTTGTCCACGAGGACGGGGCGTCCCTTCAGGGTCAGGTGGTGCCTTTCCACCTTCCGAAGTTTCAGGTTGATGAACGTCAGGCTGTTGATGGGGCGTTCCACCACCCAGAGGCTGCCGTCCCTCTCGCGCACCATGCCGATGGGCCCCCGCAACTGGCCCGCCGCGTCGAAGATTTTCAGCGGCTTCCAGTCCGTGGTATAGGAAATGAGGCGGTTGTTGCCCGCGTCCGCCACGTAAAGCCGCCCGAGGGCCGCGTCGTAATTGAGGCCCAGGGGGTAGTGGAGGAATATCCCCGCCTTGCCCTTCTCGATGGAGGCGACGAGCCGCCAGGAACCGGCATGGAGAGTCGATCCGAGACCCAAAACCATCAGCAGGCAAACGATCAGGCCCAGGTAGAAAGTTCTGCACGACCTTCCTGAAAACGATCTTTCTCTCAATAATTTTTGTGACATTCGATACATAACGCGGCCTCCCCACTGAGACGGAGATTATACTTGAAATTGGTTCCCATGGTGTTGTGACACGTCACGCACGTAATGGGCTGCCCGTTCCTCGGGTCCCTCACCTTCTCTCCCACGGGGTGGGTGAACTTTCCCTGGGTTTCATGACACCGGATACAGACATCGTTCCCGTTGCCCTTCAACATGGCGGGATGGTTCGACCCGTGCGGGGCGTGGCACTCGATGCACAGCTTCCACTTGGGGTGGGAATAGAGGGTCTCCTCCCGCTGCCGGTAGGTCTCCGGATGGCATTGCTGGCAGAGCCGCCGCGGAGTGTCCTTCAGCATGGCCTTCGTGTCGGCCAGGTGGGGGCTGTGGCACAACAGACACGGGTTGGGGCTGTATCCCCCGAGCAGGTGGTTGTGAAAGTGGTCGAAGGTCTTCTGAATCTCCTCGTGGCACGAAAAGCAGAGCGCCGCCCCGAGGTTTCGCTTCGCGTGGCACCCGGCGCATTTCCCCTGGGCGTAGGGCGGATGACTCACGTCCCGAAGTATCCCCTTGCGGGCGCTCCCGTGGGGGTGATGGCACGAGAGGCAGTCCATGGTCTCCAGGGTGCCCGGATGGGTCTTCTTCAGTTTGGGCGTGGGCTTGTGGCACGAGAGGCAGAGCTTCGCCCCCTTGCGCTTGAGTAGGCGGCGGTCCCCCGAGGCGTGGGGCTCGTGGCACGCCAGGCACCGCCCCTTCCCGAAGGGGGCGTGGACATGGGTGAAGGACGTCTTCAAGTCCTTGTGGCAGGAGAAACAGACCTTGCTCAGGGAGCCCTTGAGGAGTCCCTTCCCCGGCGAGGTGTGGGACGCGTGGCACCGCAGACAGGCCCCCTGCCGGAAGGGCGGATGCACGAGCACGGCCGTCTTCAACGCCTCTTTCACCTTCTTGTGGCACGAAAAGCAGAGTTCGGGCGGCGCCTCCGAAAGCAGCCCCTTGTGCCTGGCCACGTGGGGGCGGTGACAGTCGACGCAGGCGCCCTTCGCCACGGGGGCGTGGGGCCTTCCCTTGAGGAATTTCGCCCTGGGATGACACTGGAAACACATGCGGCCGGTGGCGCCCCACCCCGTGCCCGACAAGAGGAAAAGGAGACCGAATAACAGGCTCAGCCGCTTCATACGCCACCTCCATGACATTTTTTACACTCCCCCTTCTTGAACGGCGCGTGTTCCTTCGGCCAGAGCAACCGTTCGTCCGGTCCCCCGTGCGCGTCGTGGCACGTGGTGCACGACTCCGGCGACGGCCGGATCTTCCCGTGAGCCGAAACAAGCTTCGGCGTCACCCGGTGACACGTGACGCAGGCCTCCTTGAGGGGCTTTTTCAGGATCTGCGGGTTGGGGCCCGCGTGGGGCCGGTGACAGACGAGGCATCCTTCCTTCTCCATGGCGGGGCGATGTCCCACGCCGTTTTTCCAGTTCCGGGATACCTCCGGGTGGCAGGAGAGGCAGAGTCCCTGCAGGTCCTTCCGAAGGTACTTGGGATGGTTGTCCCCGTGCGGCTGGTGGCACGTGGAGCAGTTCCCCTTCTCGGCGGGCAGGTGAACATATCGCGCCCGCTTGACCTCCTTGCCCACGGAGGCGTGGCACGTATAGCAGATGGTGTCGAGCGGCTTTTTTATCTGGAAGGCGTAATCGGCCGCGTGGACCGCGTGGCAGGTCAGGCACGCGTCCCGCTTGAAGGGCGCGTGCTGTTTCTTCTCCTTGAACTCCTTGAAAAAGGCCTTGTGACAGGCGTGGCAGCTCTTCTCCGGGGTCGTGGCGAGGAGGTACCTGGCGGCGGCGGAGTGGGGATTGTGGCACTTGTGACAATTCCCCGCGCCAAAGGGGGAATGCACGCTGAAGCGGTCTTCCTCTTTCCGGGTCTGCGCGTGGCAGGTGAAACAGAGATCCTTCTCCCGCCCCGCCAGCAGCTTCCGGTAGCGGGAGTCGTGGGGATCGTGGCACGTGAGACAGTCCCCCTTCAGGGCGGGATCGTGTCCCACCGCCCCCTTCAGGACGGCTTTGTGGCAGGTCAGGCAGATCTTGTCGCGCGGCGCCTTCAGGAGGTTCCCCACGCCGGAGACATGCCCCTTGTGGCAGGCAAGACACGCTCCCTTCTCCACCGGTTCGTGGAGGCTTGTCGGTTTAGGTTTCTTCACCCGCTTCCCCTTCTCCGCCTTCTTCGGGCCGTAGCCGTGACAGGAAAGGCAGAGCATCTTCGTCCCGCTGACAAGCAGGGGCGCGTGGGCGCTGCCATGCGGGACGTGGCAGGTCCGGCACTTGCCCGCGTCGTAG
>JALSPC010000084.1 GCA_026986155.1 bacterium | reverse complement strand
CCCTCCGGCTGCGGGAAGACGACCTTGCTTCGCCTCCTGGCCGGTTTCACGGCGCCCGATACCGGTCAGATCGTCATCGACGGAGAGACGGTCGCGGTGGAGGGAAAGATTCTCGTGGCGCCGGAGTCGCGCAACGTGGGAATGGTCTTCCAGGACCTCGCCCTCTGGCCCCATCTCACCGTGCGCGGCAACCTGGAATTCGGCCTGAAGGCCCGGAAGGTTCCAAAAGAGGAACGGGAAAGGCGGATTCGGGAGGTCCTGGGTCTGGTTCATCTGAGCTCGCGGATGGACACCCGGCCGGGGGACCTCTCGGGCGGTCAGCAGCAGCGGGTGGCCCTGGCCCGCGCGCTCGTCCTGCAACCAAAGATCTTGCTGATGGATGAACCGCTCTCCAGCCTCGATCCAGACCTGAACCGCCGCATGCGGAAGGAAATCCTCTCCCTGCACACCCGAATAGGATTTACGCTTCTCTACGTGACGCATAGCGGACAAGAGGCCGCCGAGATCGGCACCCGCGTCGTGGAGATGAAGGCGGGTAAAATCGTCCGGGACACGCAGCACACGCCTCTCTGAAACCCCGGGGACTACCACCCCCCGCCGCCGCCGCCCCCTCCTCCTCCGCCGGAGCCGCCTCCGCCGCCGAACCCGGAGGACGATCCCGGCGCCACGGAGGATGAAACGATGGCGCCGCTCAGGGAAGAACCCAGGCCGGAGGCCAGGCCCGAGAAGTCGGTCGCGCCCAGGTAGCCGCCGCTGTACCAGCCGGGATGGTAGCTGCCGTCCGCCATGGCGCGCGCGAGGACGTCCTCGAACTTTTCGCTCCACTTGTTTTCCACGTCCAGGGCCATGGCGTAGGGAAGATACTTCTCAAAAAGCTCCGGCGTCTTGTCAGGCGGGTGCATGAGCCGGAGACGCTCCTCCTCCGCCGTTTCCAGGTAGAGCTTGAATCCCTCGATCTCGTCCATGATCCGGCGCCCGTGGCGCGTGGGCGCCTTGAGCAGGTGGTAGAACAGCACGTTCAGGAAAACCACCAACAGGAGGAGGAAAATGGCGGGAACCGATACCGCCGAGGCTAGGGCGGAAAGGCCGAATATTTCTCCCGCCAGGAAAGGGAGGGTAAACAGGGTCATGCGGATGGCGCCTTTTCTCGCCTTCCACGCCGTGGCGACCGCCCGGAGGAGGAAAAGCACGCCTCCCGTCCATATCGTCACCCAGAGTCCCATGAAGGCGGCGGTCGGAACATTCCGCGCCGTGAGGACGATTCCGATGAGCGTCAAGAGCGTGATAATGAGCCCCGGGATGAAAAACCCCGTGTTCCGCCGGAAATAGTTCCTCTCGTATTCCTGCTTGAGGACTTTCTGCAGGACCTTCATCGCGTTTCTGATTTTCTCCTGGTTCCCCTGCTTCAACACGAGGATGCCGCTGTAATCGAAGAGGGCGTCCAGGAGCCTTCGTTCCCCCTTCGACAGATCCGGCACGTTGTCCGTGACCCGCTTGAGGGTATAGTCCTTGTCTTCGTCCCGACTTATCGTCAGCGCCCCCTTCACCGCCATGTCCACGATGGCCACAGCGAGGGACTTGGGATCAAAGCCCATCTTCATGACGTAGCGCACCGCGGCGGGAGAAAACCCCTCGGGGGGATGAAACCGGGGGATGATGGTCCCCTTGGACGGATCCTTTCCCGCCTTGAGCCAGGCGACCATGTAATAGAAGAAGAGAATCACCAGGCCCAGGCCGGCGGAGACAACACTCCCGTTGTCCTTCAGGAAGTATCCCGCCTTCTCCTTCATGGTCGGTTCGTGAACGTATCCCTTGGGCCAGGCCACCACGATGGTCAGGCCTTCCCGCGGGGCGAGGGGACGCGTGGTGACAAAGACGAGGTTTCCGTTCGCGTCCGTCTCCGTCTTGAAATCCCGGCCGCGCGCCCCCATGACCCCCGTGTAGGCGGTGTTTCTTATGACCTTCGCACCGGGCGGCAGGATCACCGTGGCCTCCGCGTGGTCGATGGGAAACCGCCAGTCGTTGCCCGTCACGTTCCAGTAGAGCTCGTCATGATCCTTGAAAAACCCAAGCTGCCGGTCCGTCTTGTAGACCAGCGTAAAGGTATAGACGCCGGGGCGGAGGATCACGCTCTTTCTTCCCATGTAGACCCGAACCCCGTTGGAGAGGGACTTCAGGTGGTACCCCTCCGGGCGGCCGTCCCGGAGGACCCTAAGGACCCGAAACGCGACCCGCACGGTGTTCCCGGCGGCATCTTTGTAGGTGGTGGGAAAGTCCCGGTAGATGCCGTGGCGAATATACCGGCCGGCGGCGGCCACCTTGATGGCCTCGGTCACCGTCATGCTCCCGTCCTGGTGGACCCGGATCTTGCTTTGGTAATCGAGGATGCGCTCCGGCTGCGCGGCGCGCGCCGCCCCGGGCAGGAGAATCATCAGCAGGAAGCAGATTGAAACGATCAGAAAATTCCGGGATGTCCTTTTCATGCCTTCCCTCCGAGATGAGACGTGGGGGTTTGTTTCACGATTGAAAGGGCCTAAAACTTGACCTTGGGGACCTCCCGGTCGGCCGCGTCCTCGATCTCGAAAAATTCCGCCTTGGTGAAGTGAAACATGTTCGCCACGATGTTGCTGGGAAACGATTCGATCTTGATGTTCAGGTTCCGGACGGTGCCGTTGTGGTATCGCCGGGCCAACTGGATCTCGTCCTCTATCTTGGCCAACTGCCCCTGGAGGTCCAGGAAGTTCTGGTTGGCCTTCAGGTCCGGATAGCCCTCCGCCACGGCCATGATGTTGGCCAGGGAGCGGGAAAGAGCGCCCTCCAGTTGGGCCTTCTCGCCCACCTTCTCGGCCTTCATGGCCTTCGACCGCAGCTCGGTCACCTTCTCCAACAGTTCCCGCTCATGGGTCATGTATCCCTTGACCGTCTCGATGAGGTTGGGAATGAGGTTCGCCCGCCGCTTGAGCTGGACGTCGATACCGCTCCAGGCCTCTTCCACCAGGTTCCGCAGGCGGACCAGCCCGTTGTAGGTCAGCATCAGCCATCCGCCCACCGCAACGATCAAGACGATCAGGGCAATCAAGATACCAAGTCCAATCATGGAATCCCCCTTTCCTTCGTGTTGTTAAAAGCGTCTTTCCTAAATTACATTTCTAAAATGGCATA
>JALSPC010000083.1 GCA_026986155.1 bacterium | reverse complement strand
AACGTGGAAGATGAGTTCCTCCGCCCCGTTGCCGAAGATGAGTTCATCCGGACTGACGCGAAGGTATTCGGCCAGCCGGGGGGCGAGGCGCCGGCACCGCCCGTCCGGGTAACGGTGGACACGGGCCGCCTCGCGGGCAATGGCCTCTTGGACTGGGTCAAAGGGAGGGTAGGGATTTTCGTTGGAGGCGAGCTTGGCCACCTGGGAAAGGCCAAAAGCCTCTTGAATTTCCTCCTCAGACTTCCCGGGGACGTAGGGCTTGAGATCCCGGATGCCGCTGCGCAGGTAATTTTCCGCATAGATCATGACGTCAAACTCAGCGAGACGATTTTTCCGGGAACGAAGATGGAAAGGGAGGTCTTTGAGTCGATCGTGAGTCATCGGCGTTGTCAAGAGAGACAACGATCATTTCGGGAAGCGAATCATCCATGGGAAGGGTGACCTGTTCCCGGGTTTCCATGTTTCGGAGAACGATCTTTTGTTCACGCATCTCGTCTTCCCCGATGATGGCCGTGAAACGGGCGTTTAAGCGGTTGGCTAGTTTCATCAGGGCCTTGAGGCTCTTTGGTTCGTAGGAGAATTCGCAGACCTTTCCCGTCTTGCGTATCTTTGCGGCAAGGGTGATTCCGAAACGCCGCGCGTCCTTGCCCAGCGTCGCGATGAAGAGGTCGCAAGGCCATTCCATGGGCTCTTCCCCCGCCTCCTTGAGGATCATGACGAGGCGTTCCATCCCCATGGCATACCCGATGCCGGGGATGTCGGGACCTCCCAACTGTCGGACCAGTCCGTCATAACGCCCGCCCCCGGCGACGGCGTTCTGGGCGCCAAGGTTTTCCGAGACCGCTTCGAATGTGGTCTGCACGTAGTAATCCAGTCCCCGGACCATCATGGGATTGAGGCGTGTGGGGATGCGTAAATCCTCAAGGTAACCCCGAACCCCCCGGAAGTGTGTTTTGCAAGTGTCGCAGAGAAACTCATGAATGTTCGGGGCATTCATGGCCAGGGCGTGGCAGGTTTCCACCTTGCAGTCCAGGATTCTCAAGGGGTTCCGGACAAGACGGCTCTTACAGTCCGGGCAGAGTTTTACCTGCTTGTCCGAAAAATAGGCCTTTAGGGCCTGGTGATAGCCCGGCCGGCACTTGGGACATCCCAGGCTGTTGATCTCGATGGTAACGCCTGGAACACGCAGGGCCGCCAGGAAGTCATAAAGAGAGGCGATGACATCCGTGTCGAGGGAGGGATCATTGCTGCCAAATGCTTCCACGTCGATCTGGTAGAACTGACGATAACGCCCCTTTTGCGGGCGCTCGTAGCGGAACATGGGGCCCCAGAAGTAGAACTTCTCCACCTTTCCCGAGGTGTAGAGGTGATGTTGGACATAGGCGCGGACGATGGATGCGGTCGCCTCTGGCCGGAGCGTCAAAGACTGGCCGCTCCTGTCCTCGAAGGTGTACATCTCCTTTTCCACGATGTCGGTGGTCTCCCCAATTCCCCGTTGGAAGAGGCGTGTCTCCTCCAGGACGGGAATGAGGATCTCCCGGAACCCGTAGCGCGCGAGGACGCGGTGCATTGTGTCCCGAACGTGTTTCCAGAGGATGGAATCCTCCGGGAGGATGTCGTTCATGCCGCGAATCGAGCGAATTTCCATACCTTGTCTCCTTTCCGGCCGCTATATAACATACTGAGCGGGAATGAAAAACACCCCGCAAAAAAAAGGAACCCCCTCCCGGGGGCTCCTTCAAAAGAAGAAAAGGGGAGGGAATGGAGGAAGAGGGCTTAAAGTCTGGTTGTTACCTCAAACTGGAAGGGAACTGTGACTTTTTTCCCGAATACATTGTAACCCGTTAACGTAAATTTCACATTGTAATGATACAGATGGGGATCTTTTGGATAACGGTATTGAAGTTTTGTAAAATAATCCCAAAAAGTTAGAGTGAATGTTGCCGTGGTATTCGCGTCAATAAACCACGTGCCATTGTATGTCCGGTTGTCCAGGCGCGGCCCCGCGGATGTCAGGGGAACCGGAACATATTCAACGAGATATTGCGTGAAGGTAACCCCCGTACAGGTGCCCGTTTGATTTGGCAAGTCGCTTGAGCTCAAGGTAACTTCAACATTTTCAGAAGTCGTTAGATCAGAGGCGTCGAGGAGTGTCGTTGAAGGGGATACTTCAGCCGGGAGTATCATGCAACCGGTTTCGCCCGACCCGGACCCCCCGGGGGCACCCGGGCTGCCTCCCCCGCACGAGACGAGGATCATGGATAAGACGACAAGAAAAAAAAGATTGATGAATGAATTCCTTTTCATTGTTCTTTACCTCCTCCTCCCTATTTTTGTTTAATAAAGCAAAATAAAATATCTTTGTCAAGCATATTTTGGCAAAATATCCTAAATTTTACTGTTAATTCGATAAAATTTTACATAAATTTGTTAAAAATAGTCATATCAATCCCTGAAGGCGGTCAAAATCTCCTTGTTCAGGGCCCCTTTTTCAAATCTGTCGGCCGAGAGGGACCGGATGTCCAGGGTTTGTGAAGCCCCGTCGGCGATAAGCTCCGAAACCGCGATCCCCGTGGCGGGGCTATGCTGAAACCCGTGTCCGCTAAATCCCCCCGCGATGACGAACCCCCCAAGATCGGGATGAGGGCCGATGACGGCGTGGTTGTCCGGGGTAATGGCGTAAAGTCCTGCCCAACTGTTGTTGATGGTGACGGTTTCGAGGACGGGAATCCTTTCCATGGCGTGCGAGGCGGCGAAAACCTGTCCCGCGAAGTCCGTGTCCAGAGAGAACCCGTAATCATCGCTCTGGGGACCGGAAATGAGAAATCCGTTTCCCTCTCTCCGGATATACCAGCCCGCGTGCAGGTCAATGGTCAGCGGGATCTCATTCGGGAGGTCCCGGAAAGGCGTGGTGGTGAAGAGCTGGCGTTTAAGGGGACGGATGGGAATGGAGAGACCGGCCATCTTGGCCACGACGCCCGCGTAGGGCCCCGCCGCGTCAACCACGATGGGGCTTGAGATCGTGTCCCCGTGGACCGTTCTGATCCCCGTGACCTTTCCGCCCTTTGTAAGGATATCGGTAACCTCGCAGGCCTCGTGGATTTTTACGCCACGCGCGCGGGCCTTTTGCACGTAACCCCGGAGCACTTCGTAGGGCCCCGCGTAGCCGTC
>JALSPC010000082.1 GCA_026986155.1 bacterium | reverse complement strand
CATCCTCCCGCTCCTACCGCACCACCCCATCTCGGCGCAGATTCACCTGTCGCCCTACCAATTCTGGCTGGCTATCGTGGCCGTTTCCGGGATTTCCTATTTCAGCTACCTGCTCAAGAAATTCTTTTTTCCGGAGGCGGGGACGATTATCACCTCCCTGCTGGGTGGACTCTACAGCAGCACCGCCACCACCATCATTTTGGCGAAAAAGAGCCGTGAGGAACGACGAACCGGCCAAACCCCCGCCGCCATCATCAGCGCGACGGGAGTCATGTATGTCCGGATCCTGCTGCTTGCCTTCCTCTTCAACACGGCGGTCGCGGCACGTCTGACCCCCTATTTTATCGTCCTGATTTTCCTCTGCGCTGTCATGGCGTTTTTCTTCCTGAAAAACGAGCGGAACATGGACCCCGCCGACCAAACCCCATCGCACCGGAACCCCCTGGAATTCAAGACCGCCCTCATCTTCGGCGGCCTTTTTGGCTTTTTCGCCGTCGTCACCAACCTGGTGATTACGAGATACGGGAACCTGGGTGCCGGGATCCTCTCCCTCATCGTCGGCGTCACCGACATCGACCCCTATATCCTCAATCTCTTCCAGGGGAACACCACGAAGATAACCGTCGAAACCATCGTCATGGCTACCATCGTGGCCACGGCCAGCAATAACCTCATGAAGATGGCCTACGCCGTCGCCTTGGGAAACCCGTTGATCCGGAAGAAGGTGATCGCCGGTTTTGCTGTTCTCGTCCTCGTGAGTTTCGGCTTCGCCCTCCGCCTGCTCTGATAAACGCTTTCACCATTTACTCAGATGTTCTTACGCATGTTGACCCCTCCTTCACGGGCGTGCTAAAAGGGAAGAGGAGGAAACACTGCAATGAACGAAATGCCCTTCAAGACGCTCTGGGTCATCGGCGCGGGTACCATGGGATCCCAGATCTCCCTGCAAAGCGCCGCGCACGGCTACGGAGTCTACCTGATAGACACTGACGAGGCCGCCCTGGCGAGGGCCGGCCGCCTCCAGGACGTGGAATTGCAGGGCCGGGTCACAAACGGGAACCTTACCCTGGAGGGGACCGGCAGCATAAAGAACCGAATCCATCCCGCCGCCGACATGGAAAATCTTCCCGCGCCGGGACTTGTCATCGAGGCGGTCGTTGAGAACCTGGGGGTGAAACGAGATGTGTTCGCCCGCCTGGATACCCTGTGCCCGCCGGACACAATCCTCGCCACGAACAGCTCCTCCATCAAGGTCTCAGCCATCGAATCGGCCACCCGCCGTCCGGACAAGGTCTTGAACCTACACTTCTACAACCCCGTCTGGCAGCGCCCCCTCGTGGAACTGATGCGGGGGACGGCCACATCCGACGAAACCATCGAAACCGCCCGCCGGTTCGCCTGCTCCATTGGTGTCACCCCCTTGATGGTCCTCAGGGAAAGCACCGGCTTCCTCTTCAACCGGGTATGGCGGGCCATCAAGCGGGAATGTCTTCACCTCGTGAACGACGGCGTTGCCACCTTCGAGGACGTGGACCGCGCCTGGATGATCGCCTTCGGCCAGCCCATGGGCCCGTTTGCCATCATGGACCGGATCGGGCTCGATGTGGTCCGGGACATCGAGATGACCTATTACAGAGAATCCGGAAACCCCTCCGACGCCCCGCCCAAGATGCTCCTGGACAAGATCGAGAAGGGAGAACTGGGCGTCAAGACGGGCAAAGGGTTCTACACCTATCCCCACCCGGCCTTCGAGGACCCCGACTGGTTGAAAGGATAAAAGGAGAAACCCATGAAACTCTACATCATCCGGCACGGCCAGACGGCATGGAACAAGGAAGAGGTATTCCGGGGTACCAGGGACATCCCCCTCAACGAGGTGGGGCTGAAAGAAGCGGTAGCCGTGGGGGCCTATTTGGAATCGGTTCCCTTCGATGCCCTCTACACCAGCCCCCTGTCGCGGGCGCGCCAGACCGCCCAGGCCGTGGCGGAGGCAACCGGCTTGGCGCCCCTCGATGAGCCCAACCTCATCGACCTGAACTTCGGCGACTGGCAAGGGATCTCCCTCCAGGAGGTCAAGGAAAAATACCCAGAGCTCTACGCCACCTGGACCACGAGACCGGAAAGAGCCGCATTCCCCGGGGGGGAATCGCTGAACGACGTCCTGACCCGCGTGAAATCCCTCCTTTCCAGGCTCCTGAAGGAATACCCCGAGGACACCGTGGCCCTCTTTACCCACCGGGTGGTTTGCAAAGTCTTCATCTGCCACCTGCTGGGGCTCGGCCTGGAACATTTTTGGCAGATAGAACAGTCCACCGCCTGCCTCAACCGGTTCCGGTTTTCCATGGCGAGAAGGCAGTGGATCTGCGAGGTCTTAAACAGCCAGTGTCACCTGGAATCCCTCGCTGGACAGCGTACCACGGCGGACTTTTGACTTGCTATGGCCGGAATCGATTCTTGAATTTGAAAACGGATTGTGATACATAGACATCCGTCAAGAACGTGCGCCCATGGCTCAGCTGGATAGAGCGACGGACTACGGATCCGTAGGCCGGGGGTTCGAATCCTCCTGGGCGCACCAGTGAATTCAAGGGGCTAGGCGATTTGGCCTGGTCCCTGTTTCGTTATCCTTTTCTTTTCAAGTTCTTCGTCATTTTATGTAGAATTCATGAGGATCCCGATAGGCGCAGCGATCAGTTAGATTGTGGTGCTGAAGGTGGTGTTATTCCAGTATCTGTAGGCTCTGGAAGCCTGGAAAAGACTGTTCAACTTTTCCAGGCGCGTATTACGATGCCCGGACTCCATTTTGCCAGGATTCTTTCCTTGTGCCACATGACAGTTTCAAGGGCTTCAACGACGGGTTCCAGAATTAGATGCTTGTCCAGCCTTGGAAGAAAGTACTGGATGAAATGAGTCAGCCTGCACCTTGCTACTCGTCGCGTCTGGGTTTTTTGGGTTTGTTTGTGTCTTGGGTTTGTTCTAACTGATGTTTGATTTTTTGCCATACCTTTCAATCATTGTCCCCGCAACTCATAACAGCATGATAAGGTGTTTTTCGGAGTGAGCTAATTAGTTCTCCCTGAAAAACCTCTTTTCAGGCTGTTTTGAGTTGTGGGGACACTCATTGGAAGGTATAAATCGAACATCGGTTCGAATAAACCAAAGACAGAAACAGGCGCAAAAAAGTTGCCTCAAG
>JALSPC010000081.1 GCA_026986155.1 bacterium | reverse complement strand
CGCCTCGATCTCTCCCAGGGATTTCTCGAAAATCTCGAGTCCCCGGTCGATCTCCTCGCGCGTGATGACGAGCGGGGGAATCATGCGGACCGTGTTCTCCCCGCAGCCGAGCAGGAGCAGCCCCCGTTGAAAGCACCTCTGGATGAGGGTGTCCCGCTCCTCGATGGCCTTGGTCTTCTTCTTACGGTCTTTTACCAGTTCCACGCCCACCATCAGGCCCAGGCCGCGCACGTCTCCGATCATCTCGTGGTGTTCCTGCAGGCGCTTGAGTTGATCTTTGAGATACGCCCCCACGGTGCGGGCGTTTTCCACCAGGCCGCCCTCCAGCAGATCGATGGTGGTCAGGGCCGCCGCGCAGGAGACGGGGTTTCCCCCGAAGGTGGAGGCGTGGGACCCGGGCACCCAGTTCATCACGGTGCTCTTCGAAATCATCGCGCCCAGCGGCATTCCCGAGGCGATTCCCTTGGCCAGGGTCATGATGTCCGGCTCCACGCCGAAGTGCTCCAGGGCGAACATCTTGCCCGTCCGGCCCATGCCGGTCTGCACCTCGTCCGCCACGTAGAGGATCTCGTATTTATCGCAGAGGGCCCGAAGTTTTCGGTGAAAATCAACAGGGGGAACGATATACCCCCCCTCGCCCTGGATGGGTTCCACGAAGATGGCGGCCACCTCCTCCGGCGGGATGAAGCGTTTGAACAGGTCTTCCTCAATCCACTTCACGCAATAAGTGTCGCAGGAATCGGGGGTGAGGTTGTAGGGGCACCGGTAACAGTATCCGTAGGAGACATGGGTCACCCCAGGAACCAGGGGCGCGAATCCCTTCTCCTGGACCGCCTTGCTCGCCGTGAGGGAGAGGGCCCCCATGGTCCGGCCGTGGAAGGCCCCCATGAAGGCGATGATGCGCTGGCGCTTGGTGTGGTAGCGCGCCAGCTTCAGGGCCGCCTCGATGGACTCCGCCCCCGAGTTGCAGAAAAAGACCCGCTTGTCAGATGTCCCCGGCGTGATGTGAGCGAGCTTCTCCGCCAGGTCGGCCTGGGGCCGGTAGTAGAAATCGGTTCCCGACATGTGGATGAGGCGTTCCGCCTGATCCTTAATGGCTTGTACCACCTCGGGATGACAGTGTCCCGTGTTGCAGACGGCGATACCCGAGGTGAAATCGAGAAACAGATTCCCGTCCGCGTCCTCGATGTGGGTGCCCCATGCCCGTTCCACGACAAGGGGATAACTCCGGGTATAGGACTTGGAGATGTAACGGTCGTCTTTTTCCAGGACTTCCCTCGCCTTGTGGCCTGGCAATTTGGTGAAAATCTTTGGCGCTTTTTTCAAAATATTTTTATCTCTTTGCATTGTGGTTCTTTTGTATCCTTATCGTGTAAATACTATTAAGTTGTCAACAGTTTATTTGATTTTAAGGAATATATTAATCTTCGTCCCTGAAATTCCTAACATTGTTATTGGTAAATCGCGATCACCGAAAGGGGTTTAAATCTCCTTTAATTTTATAATATTCCGGATACAAATCGAACTCAAAACTTTGAAAGTCATAAAAGCCGGCTACAGGATAACTATTCTTTGAGTGATTTGGCAAGGTCGGTAAAAATCTTTATGAGGCTGTTTTGTAAAATTGCGGGTAGTTTTTCTTCCAAGGATTTTTTAATAGTTCGTTCTATAATCTCTTCCACGAATTCCTTTACCTTATCATCAAATAATTCATTGCTTTTAAAAGCCGATTGCGCAGGTTTACTTGTTCGGGGAGTAGCTGGCCCTTCTAGTTCTCTGTTGAAGTGTTCTGAAGAAGTTGCCAATTCGAGAGATTCCATTTTTTGTAATTCGCTAACGCTCTCTTCGAGTGCCGTTGAGATAGAAGGAGGCATTTCTTCCATAATTCCCTCTTCCAGAATGGCCGCTTCTTCTTCTCCAACAAGTTCTGTCAATTCGAGAATATCTTCACTCTCTTCTGACGTAACAATCATTTGCGTTGAATCTTCTTCGCTTTGAACGGCTTGAACCTCCTTTAAGTCTTCTCCCATTTCCGAGGGCACTTCGGTACCAACAGATGTTGATTGTTTTAAAGACCGTAATACCTCCTCCACTTTTTCAGCGATGGGATCTTCTTCGAAAGGTTTTGCGATGAATCCGTCCGTATCAACTGCCAGACACTGATCCAGATCGATATCCTCGAAAATATCTTCAATCATAAGGACGGGGAAAGCCACCTTTTTCTCAATCTTCATTTCACGGCAGAAATCGTATCCGTTCATATCCGGTAGGTTCACGGATATGATCAAAAGATCGGGCGGGTTTCCGCTTATCCCATCTCGGGCCTCTTCGGCAGAAGCAAAAAAGCTAAGGGAAATATCATCGCGATTTTCAAAAGTTCTCCTGAAAAGGTGCTGGATGGCTTCGTTATCCGAGACTAAACTTACGTTCCATGCCATTCTCACTCTCCTCTTATAGGATTAATATATTTCCTTTTGTCTCCCATATTATCATGAGTTGGAGACATTGTCAACACAATTAGCGGTAACCTTTCTTAATCAAAAGATATTCCTTGCCGATGTATTCACGTTTGATGAATGAAAAATTTAGTACGACCAAAGAAGAAAATCAACCAGTTTCTTTTGGTTCTAATCTCTTCTATCTAATTGTTTTTTTAGATGTTTATTGTTGTTTCTCAGACTTTTTTTCAGGAGCTTCACCCGCTGTTTCGTGTTCATCAGATAGGTCCGTAGAGGTTGTTTAGGGAATGGTTTGGGATCCCACTCGCGTTTTTTAATCTCTACAACGATTTCGTCTTCTGCTTTCCCCTCCATTAAGGATTTTTTTACCAGATGCTGGAAAGTTCGCGCGATTTTCAAAGCTTCCTTTAAATACGGCTGAACATCTTCCCCGGTCAGGACAAGCATATGTCCAGTACACAGTATCTTTGGATTCATGGCCATGAATAATTTGATGCCCTTCAAATATGCATTGTAATCCACGAGAAATTCGGGCACCTCGTTGCAACCGACCGCCTCTGACGCAATCATTAATTTTTTTTCCGGGATCACGTAAACGGAGAAATCCCGCGTATGGCCAGGAGATGAAATTCCCGTTACGACGATATCTCGTCCCACTCTAAAGGGCCTTTCTTGAGATAGAACCTCATCAATTTCAAAAGGAAGGAAAGGTTTTTCATAAAGGGGATTGACTTTCCATTCGCGGAGAGACGTTAGTCCCTCCCGATTCAGTTGGGTGATTCTGTGAATAACGCTGGGTTTTGACAGTAGATTTTTCGTTTCTTGAGAAGCGATAATTTTCAAATTTGGCCATGCCCGCTTGAAAACACCCGCCGATCCAACGTGATCCCAATGCGCGTGTGTCAGGAAAAGGTAAACAGGGGTTCGGGTTCCCAACACATTTTTTATTTCCCGCAGATAAAGTTCCGCCAGCCCGGTGAATCCGGCATCGAAAAGGGCGGGGTTTTCACCATCCATCAGGTATACGGGAACGCTCGGATGTCCGAGCGCATAAAAATCATTTTCGATTTGTCCCGTCCAGTTGATTATCATGTGGCACTCTCAAGAACTTTTTTCAACTCAAAGGGCCGCAGACCTTTTCTACCGCCTTCAGAATCCGACCGCTCTCGATAAGGCCGCGGATAGCGCGGATGTCCTCATGGTAGCGGCGATCCGCTTCGATGGGGGGAACTACCTCCCGGATCAGCCGATAGGCCGCCTGAATCCCGATTCCCGGTTTCATCGGCTCCAAGAAGTAGAGACCCTGGGTCGAGGCGAGGATCTCCATGGCCAGGATATGCTCCACGTTTTCAATGATCTCGTGGACCTTGCGCGCCGCCGTGGTGCCCATGCTTACGTGGTCTTCCTTGTCCGAGGAGGTGGGAATGGAATCGACACTGGCGGGCGAGGCGAGGATCTTATTCTCGGAGGCAAGGGAGGCCGCCGAAACCTGGATCATCATCAGTCCGGAATGGAGCCCTCCCTTGTCCGTCAGGAAAGGTGGCAGATCGCTGAAGACGGGGTTCAACAATTTCTCGATGCGCCGCTCGGAGATTCCCCCAAGCTCGCTCATGGCGATCCCCATGAAGTCCAAGGCGAAGGCCACCGGCTCGCCGTGGAAATTGCCGCCGGATTCCACCTTGTCCTTCTCCGGGAAGACAAGGGGGTTGTCCGTGGCCGCGTTGATCTCGATGGTCAGGACGTTCCGGACGTAGCGGAGGACGTCCCGCACGGCGCCATGCACCTGCGGGATGCACCGGAGGGAATAGGCGTCCTGAATGCGGGGGCAGTCCTTGTGGGAGACGGTAATCTCGCTGTCTTTCATCAACTTGTGGAAATTCTTCGAGACCTCCATTTGCCCCGGGTGAGGACGCACCGCCTGGATGTCCGGATCGAAGGCCGTCAGGGTTCCCCGCAGGGCATCCAGCGTGGCCGCCCCCACGATATCCGCGATCCTGACCAGCCGTTCCGCTTTAAGCAGCGCGAGAACACCCACCGCCGTCATGGTCTGGGTTCCGTTGATCATCCCCAGCCCCTCTTTCGCCTTAAGGCGAATGGGCTCCAACCCGGCCCATTTCAGGGCCTCCCGACCCGGTAGACGGACCCCCTCGCAAAAGGCCTCTCCCTCGCCGATCAAAACGGAGGCGAGATGGGCCAGCGGCGCCAGGTCCCCCGACGCCCCCACCGAACCCTTCTGGGGCACCACGGGGTGCACCCGGTTGTTGAGCAGATCGATGAGTACCTGGACCAGCGCGAGGCGCACCCCGGAGTTTCCCCGGGCGAAGAAGTTGGCCCTCAGCACCATCATGGCCCGCACTTCTGGCTCGGAAAAGGGATCCCCCACGCCGGTGCAGTGGCTCCGGATCAGGTTTTCCTGGAGCTGCTCGATCTGGCTGGAATCAATGACTACATTCGACAGGGCGCCAAAACCGGTGTTCACGCCGTAAATATGTTTTCCCTCGGTAATCGCCTTCTCGATACAGGCGCGCGAGGCATTGATACGTTTTACCGCCGCCTTGGCAAGCGACACCTCTTCCCCGTCCACCGCGACCTTATAGACGTCTTCAGGCGTCAGGTTCAAACCATCCAGTTCGATCATTTCGTGCTCCTTTCCGCAAACATCTCTTCACCTCGAGAAAAGCGTTTTTCCATCTCCCTGAAGAAATCACGGTAGATCCTGTAGGGCTCCGTTTCCTCGTAGGAGATCTCCCGGATGGGGACCCGGTTGAAATCGTAGATTACGGCATCAGGACACGAAAGCAGGATGGGGGAGTGGGTGGCAATCACGAACTGGGCGTGCCCCGCCTTTCCCATGGTGTCCAGGAGTTTCAAAAGCTCCAGCTGGCTTCGGGGCGAAAGGGCTGTCTCCGGCTCGTCCATGAAATAGATCCCTTCCCGCTCGTAGCGCGCCTTGAAAAAAGCGAGAATCGACTGGCCGTGCGACTGGGTCATCAGGGACTTCCCGCCGAAATAGTCCAGGATATCGGGGGTCTCGTCCGCCCACTCGTCAAGAAGCTGGGCGAAATCCTGGAAGTGCTCCGACGCAAAGAAAGAACCAGGAACCGCATCGCCTATCCACTCGATGGCAATGGCGCGATAGAGCTTATCTTCGTACATGTTCTTCTCGAACCGCCTACGGGTTTCCCCATGCCAGATATGCACCCCGCATTTGTGGGAAACGGCACGAAGCAGCGTCGATTTCCCCGATCCGTTCTCTCCGACGAAAAATGTCACGGGGCTCTTGAATTCAATCCGCTTTGTTCTCTGCAGGATCTCGAGGTTGAAAGGATAAAACTCTTTCGTTGGAAATTTTTCGTGGAGCAACATGACCCGTTTCAGATGCATGATATATTCTCTCGCTATCTGGATTTTTTGTGTGATACTCGTAGCACCGAACGGAGGGAATGTCAAAAGGATCGGGATCTCGATTTCACAGTGTCAACGCATGCAGACAACCCATAACAAAATTTCCAATTCTTGTTACAGTGTTTTTACGGCATTCGGAAAGATGAACTGTGGTGGCGGGCAGATCCTCTCCCTATATTCCTGTTAATAAAAAATTGATGTGATGTGTTTGGAACAAAGAATACGAGGCCTTATTTTCCAGCCTTGAGGATCTCCACCTGAAAGGTCTTTGCCCTGTCCCTCGGAAACTTGCTAAGATCAAAGAGAAACACAAAGGGAAGTTTCTTGCCCGGGTCCAGTTTGCCGGAGGACTTTCGGTTCATTTCGTTCATGACGGAAAATTGTTTCAACGCCTCCTGGATTGTCATTTTAGAGATTTCATCCGGCTTCAAAACCCTTCCAGCGATGGTTTGCTTCGAAAGGATTATCTTGTTCTTTGCGTCATAAACATTAATCCTTAAAACGAGATACGGAAAAGATTTTTTACCCTTGTTCTGGACAAATCCTCTGACCACGAAAAATCTGCCGTCCGTCGCCGGCTCCTGCTCGTTTTTCAAGTCAAAAAGAATTAAAGAAGATGCCCCGCGAACATTTTTCACTTTCTCGATAAGGCTTTGTAAAAAAACCTGCGGTGCGCCCAATTGCCCCGAACGGTAAACATACCAAACTCCCCCTCCAACCACTACAACAATCAATATTCCTATCAGAAGCGGAAGAAAGGACCTATGTTTCTTCGGTTCTTTCAGGGAATTAAATGATTCATCCATCATTACAGTTTGTTCGCTATCAGTTTCATCAAGCTCATCAAATCTTTTATTTTCTTCGTGATTTGTTTCGAGATCTATGTCCTTATCGGATTGTGTTCCCGCCGCTTCTTTTTGAGACAACAATATCTCTTCTGGGATGGGCTCTTCTTCCCCCTCTTTCTCATCCAATGAAGGCTCACTCCCGACAGTCTCTTCTGGAGTTTCAACGGAAACTTTTTCCTCGAGCCCTGATGTTTCGTGTTGATCAGGCAATTCCGGTTCAATCACAGCGGACGACTCTTCTACCAATGCATCATCTTCCGGGTTAGGTTCTGAGAGTTTTCCTTCCTCGTCGCCGATTTCAATTGTCTCATCAACCCGATCAAATTCCTTAGATTCCTTTACCACTTCCACCTCTGATAAATCCCCAACATCAGAAACAATTCTATCATTTTCTTCCGTCAGTTTTCCATCATCCACGCTCTCTGGAATTTCGTAAATACCGGAAATTCCACCTAAGTCTTTAACTCGTTTTGCTCTTGCTTCTTCAAGACTATCCCGAATCGTTGCCGCCTCCATTTCGTCCGCCGCATTGTCCAGCAAAACGAAAACATGTCCACAGACAGAGCAACGGCCCTTCATGGAAGGATTTGTTATCTTAGAGGCATCAACCGAGAAACGACTTTTACAGGAGGGGCATTGAACAATCAATCACATCTCCTCGTGAAAATAGAACCTGGGGTGAGTGAAGGGACTCGAACCCTTGACCTCTGGGGCCACAACCCAGTGCTCTAACCAGCTGAGCCACACCCACCATCGTTTGAATATAAACGTATACAAAAATATTTCTTATGTCAAGGGTGCACAAAGGCACGCTCTGGTATTGAATACGATGCGGTATCCTGCTACAAGAACACGGCGGGAATCCAAATCGACAAGAACATGCGTGTAAGCGCTCAAACCGCAGAACAGAAGGAGAGAATCGATGGATCTCAACAAATTTTTTGAAGATCTGGCATCACGGAAACCCGTGCCAGGCGGGGGCAGCGCCTCTTGCGTTGCCGCCGCCATGGCCGCCGCCCTTTTGGAGATGGTCGCGCAACTCTCCATCGGGCGCAGTGGCGATGAAACCCTGGACGAGCAATTCGAGAAGATTCTCTCGGGCACGCGGGAGCTGAAACCGCGTCTCTTTCGCCTCGCGGAACAAGACGCCGCGGGATACATGAGGGTCATGGAGGCGTTTAAGCTCCCTAAAAACACCGCGGAAGAAAAAGCGAAGAGGAGCCAAGCGATCCAAAGGGCCTTTGAAGGGGCTATTGCCACCCCCCTCGCGCTCCTTCAGGAAACCTTGACGCTCGCGCAATGGAGTGCCTATACTCTCGAAAAGGGAAATGTTAACGCCTTCAGCGACGCCGGGGTTGCCTATCACCTTATACGCACCGCGTTCGAGGGCGGGAAAATGAATGTGCTTATCAACTTGGAGAGCCTGAAGGATAAAGAGGTCAAGCGCGGCTACATGGAGAAACTAAATAAACTCGAGAAAACATTTGATGAAAAAAGACAAGAAATAGAAAAACGAATGGAAACCTGGACGTCAAAGATTTTACTGTAACATCGAGTGAGTAAAACGCGTAGCTTCTTTAACAAACAAAAAAATGCCTCTTTTTGCGCTATTGACAAAGCAGGTGAATAGGTATATGAGGGGTCAATTTTACATCTTACGGTAGCGGCGGACAGAGTATGGAATGATGATGCTTGAAGTCAAAAACGTTGAGAAGAATTTCGGCGGGTTGAAGGCCGTCGCGGGTTGTACCCTTGGCGTCCAAGAGGGCACCATTACAGGCCTCATTGGGCCTAATGGCGCGGGCAAAACCACCCTTTTCAATATCATCACGGGGTTCATCAAGCCGGATGGCGGCGAGATTACCTTCCTGGGAGAGCGGATCGACGGGTTGCTGCCCCATCAGATTTACGCCCGAAAAATCTACCGGACTTTCCAGATTACCCGGGAATTTGCACAGATGACGGTCCTTGAAAACCTCATGATCATGCCTTACCGCCAGATCGGGGAGAGAATCTGGAACACGTGGTTTCGGTCCAAGGCTGTCATGGCGCAGGAGAAGGAAATCAAGGAAAAGGCGCTGGAGGTCTTGGAGTTCGTCGAACTGATAAAACTGAAGGACGAATACGCGGGGTCCCTTTCCGGGGGTCAGAAGAAACTCTTGGAGGTGGCCAGGAGTCTGATGGCCGATCCGAAGCTCGTTCTCCTGGACGAACCAGGAGCCGGAATCAACAAGACCCTCATGAAAAAACTGGTAACAAAGATAGAGATGCTCCGCGAGGAACGGAACATCACCTTCCTTCTTATCGAACACGACATGGATCTGGTCATGAGTCTTTGTAATCCTGTTATCGTCATGAGCGAGGGAAAGAAACTGGCAGAGGGGCTCCCGGATGAAATCAAGAGAAACCCACAGGTCCTGGAAGCTTACTTAGGCGGGCAATACCGATGACCATCCTCAAGGTAGACAGTGTTTCAGCGGGATATGTCCCGGAATCGAATATCCTCCACGACCTTTCGCTGGAGCTCAACGAAGGGGAAATCGTGTCGGTCATCGGGCCCAACGGCGCCGGGAAATCGACCCTTTTGAAGACCATCTTCGGACTTCTCAAACCTAAGTCCGGGAAAATTCAGTTAAAAAACGAGGTAATTTCCGGGTTGAAGCCCTTCAGAATCGCCCAAAAGGGCGTTAGTTACGTTCCCCAGGTCAATAATGTCTTTCCCTCATTGACCATCCAGGAAAACCTGGAGATGGGCGCCTTTATTCGGAGCGACGATTACAGCGATACGATGGAAGAGGTTTATACCCTCTTTCCCGTACTCAAGGAACGAAAGAACCAGAAGGCTGGACAGCTTTCTGGGGGGCAACGGCAAATGGTCGCCATGGGACGCGCCCTTATGCTTAAACCCGAGGTTCTTCTCCTCGATGAGCCTTCCGCCGGTCTCGCCCCCATCTTCGTCTCATCGATTTTCGACAAGATAAAGGAAATCAACGCCACCGGCGTTTCTATCATCATCGTGGAGCAGAACGCGAAGGAGGCCCTGAAGATGTCCCACCGGGGATACGTTCTCGCCATGGGACAAAACGTCTTGGACGACAAAAGCGACGCCCTCCTTGCCAACGAAGAGGTCGGGCGGCTGTATCTGGGTGGATAAGGATGATTGAACTTATTGTCTATGGAATTGTTCTCGGGAGCATCATCGCCCTTGGCGCCATCGGCCTGACCATGGTTTACCGCATCGTGGGGTTTGCCAACTTCGCCCATGGTGAATTTATGACAGGCGGGGCTTACGTGGCCCTCTTCGTCGTTACCATTTTGTTGCCGTGGATCGGGTTTCCCGACAGCCGGTTTGTTCCGCTTTCCTTTGGGTGGCGCATGGTCATTGCCTTCCCCATCGCCATGGCGGTCGTGGCGATCCTCGCCATCGCCCTCGACAAGATCCTCTACAAGAAACTGCGCGCAAAGAAAAGCGGGCCCGTTATCCTGGCCATGGCCTCCCTGGGCGCATCCTTCATCATCCGCATGACCATCCTTATTATTTGGGGCTCCGACTACATATTCTATCGCCCCGGCTTGATGCGGCCCGCCTTGGATCTTCCGCTTAGCGTCAAAATCCGGCCCGACCAGATCTTCATCTTCTGCGCGGCTATCTTCCTCGTCATTCTTCTCCACCTCTTCCTGAAGCGGACCAAGATGGGCAAGGCCATGCGGGCCACGGCCGACAATACCGACCTTGCCCTGGTTACCGGCATCGATACGGAAAGGATCATTGCGTGGACCTGGGCCATCGGTGGCGGCCTGGCCGCGGCGGGCGGTGTTCTCTACGGCATTGACGTCCAGCTCCACCCCGGCATGGGGTGGAATTTCCTCATCCCCATTTTCGCCGCCACGATTCTTGGAAGCATCGGGAACATCTACGGCGCCCTCATCGGGGGGTTTGTCATCGGTATCGCGCAGCAGGTTTCCACGGCGTTTCTGGCGCCCACCTATAAGCTGGCCGTTGCGTTCATGATTATGATCCTCATCCTGCTTATCCGGCCCCAGGGAATCTTCGGGAAGGAGTAGAAAACCCCATGGAATTCAGTGGCATTTCGTCTTACGTTGTTTCCCTGGCCATCATGGCGGGGATCTACGCCGTCTTTTGCCTCGGTCTCAATATCCAGTGGGGATACACGGGGCTTTTCAATATCGGTATCGCCGGGTTCTTCTGTATCGGCGCTTATACCTCGGCTATGATCACCACCCCCATGCCATCCGGCATCTACGCGCAGTATGTCCATCAAATCTTCGGCCTGAACCTGCCTTTTGTCTTCGGACTTATGGGCGCGGCCATCGTCTGCGGGGTTGTGGCCCTGCTAATCGGCATTCCGACGCTTCGTCTGGGAGAGGACTATCTTGCCATCGCCACCCTGGGGATTGCCGAGACTATTCGTCTCATCTTCAACAACGAGCAGTGGCTGGCCAACGGACCTCGCGGGCTCATGGACATGCCTCAGCCGTTCCACAGCGTCGTAAGTCCCCAGAACTACAATTACATCTATCTCATTATCACGGTCATCGCGATGGTGATTATCTATTTCGCCATCGAAAAGGCTATCCGTTCCCCGTGGGGCCGGGTGTTGAGGGCCATCCGCGAAGACGAGGGCTCCGCCTCCATGAGCGGGAAGGATGTTTTCAATTTCAAGATGCAGTCCCTTATTTTCGGATCCATGGTCATGGGAATCGGTGGCGCCCTGTATGCCCACTATACCAAGGCCATTTCACCGAGCGTCTTTACCCCCCTTTATGGCACGTTCATCATATGGGTCATGCTCATGGCGGGCGGAAGCGGGAACAACAAGGGTGCCATCCTGGGAGCCTACGTCATCTGGGGAATCTGGGTGGGCACGAAATTCGTAACCGATTTTCTTCCCTACACTTTGCAGTCCCGCGCCCCCTACATTCGCTTCCTCATCATCGGCATCCTGCTGGAGGTCATTCTCATCTACCGTCCGCAGGGGCTTTTGGGGGAGGAGAAGAAAATCTCAAAACTCTTGGATTAACAGGACAGGTCTGTCCGCTTACCGGGATTTCTTTCCTGCAAATTGTTTTTCGCCGGTGGCTTTTTGTCGCCGGTGCGCCGATTTATTGACAAGGTTTCCCCTTTTATATACACTCCGTCTAAATGTCTGAGAGGACGGTAAGATGGAAAAGGAAAAGTTGGAACATTACAGAAAAATCCTCCTGCAACGCCTGCAAACCCTTCTGGAAGAAGCCGGCAAGGCGATGAACGACCTGAACGAGGCAAAGGTTCGTTTCCCGGATCCCACGGATGGCGCGACGGCGGAATTCGACCGGGATTTCCTCCTCAGGATACGCGACCGAGAGCGGAAGCTCATCAAGAAGGTCCAGGAGGCGCTGGAACGTATCGACAACGGTACCTACGGGATCTGCGAATCGTGCGGCGCTGAGATTTCCGAGAAACGTCTCATGGCGCGTCCCGTGACAACCCTGTGCATCAAGTGCAAAACCGAGCAGGAAAAGGAAGAAAAACGTCTCGGGACGTAGACGTTTTCTTTCAAGGTATCCCTGAATGTCCGAACTTCGCAAGGATCCGGTGGTGGGACGATGGGTTATCATTTCCCCGGAGCGGGGGAAACGGCCATCGGATTACGCGACCAGGCACGAGGAAGAAACCGAGGGATTTTGCCCTCTGTGCCCTGGAAATGAATCGCTAACCCCCCCCGAGATCTTCGCCTTTCGGAGGAAAGGCACCCGTCCCGATGGACCGGGGT
>JALSPC010000080.1 GCA_026986155.1 bacterium | reverse complement strand
TAACCGCTTTTTAAGTTATTTGCGAAACAAAGGAGGATGCTAATGTCCCGCGTGTGTGAAATATGTGGAAAAGGCCCCATGGTTGGATATAACGTGAGCCACGCTCACAACAAGACGAAGAAGGTGTGGTACCCCAATCTCCAGAAGATCCGCGTCGTGGTAAACGGCCGGGTCAAGCGGATGAAGGTGTGCACCCGCTGTATCCGCTCGGGGCGCGTGACGAAGCCTTCCGCCTTTAAGGGATAGCAAAAGGGTGTTTTAGGGGCGTGGCGGGAAGTCTTGTCACGCCTGGAGCCGTTTGACCTCCGTGACGCCCTTGATATGGCTAAGGGCGCGAATGATCTTGTTTAGGTGTTTCAAATCTTTGATTGAAATAACGAACTGATTAACGGCGTGGTGATCCTGGGTGATCTGGGCGTGCGCGCTCAGGATGTCCGCCCCTTGGGACGCCAGCTCCTTGGTGATTTCCGCCAGCAGTCCCCTCCGGTCCGTGCAGGCGGTCTGAATCCGCACGGAATGGCGAATGTTTTCGTCCATTTTCCATTTCGCCTCGATGAGCCGCTGGGGATCGCAGTCCAGCACCTTTTCACAGTTTGCCTTGTGGACGGTGATGCCGCGCCCCCGGGTAATGAATCCCACGATCTTGTCGCCGGGGAGGGGATTGCAGCACTTGGCGAGTTTGATCATAACGTTGTCGACCCCCTTGATGAGGATGGGGCTCTGGTCCTTGCGTTTGATCTTCGAGATGATCTTCTTAAGGGGTTTGCTCTCTTCGCCCTCCAGCTTTTCGGGAGGGAGGATGCGGCGGATGACCTGTCGCGGCGTGATCTTGCCGTAACCGATGGTGGCGAGGAGATCGTCCACGGACTGGAGGCTGAAGGCCTCGGCGATCTCCTTGAGGGCCCCGTCCTTGTAGAGCTTGTTGAAACTGACGGCGTAACGTTTCGTTTCCTTCTCGAGGAGGTCCCGGCCCAGCTGGATGCTCTGTTCCCGCTCCTGCGTCTTTATCCACTGGCGTATCTTGGTGCGGGCCCGAGATGTCTTGACGATCTTCAGCCAGTCCTTGCTGGGATGGGCCTGGGGATGGGTGATAATCTCGACGCTGTCCCCATTGTGAAGGAGGTATTTCAGCGGGACGATCCGCCCGTTGACCTTGGCGCCTTTGCAGTGGTTCCCCACCTCGGTGTGGATGCTGTAGGCGAAATCGATGGGGGTGGATCCCCGGGGGAATTCCTTCACCTCGCCCGTGGGCGTGAAGACGAAGACCTCGTCGGGGAAGAGGTCGATCTTGATGGTCTCCAGAAACTCGGCGTTGTTCTTCAGGTCTTTCTGGTACTCGAAGAGCTGGCGCAGCCAACGAAAACGTTTGTCGTCCTTTTCGTCCAGGTTAATGCCTTCCTTGTATTTCCAGTGGGCGGCGATGCCCATTTCGGCCACCTGATGCATCTCGTGGGTGCGAATTTGTATCTCGATGCGTTCCCCCTTGGGCCCGATGACGGTGGTATGGAGGGACTGATAGAGGTTGGCCTTGGGCAGAGCGATATAATCCTTGAACTTTCCGGGAATCGGGGTCCAGAGATTATGAATGATCCCCAGGACCTCGTAGCATTCCGGAACGGTGTTCACGATAACGCGGAAGGCGGTGATGTCGTAGATGTCGCTGAACTCGATATTCTGGCTCTGCATCTTCTTGAAGATGCTGTAGAGGTGCTTGGGACGCCCCGAGACCTCGGCGGCGATGCCGTTTTCCATCAGTTTTTCCCGAAGAATGCGGATCACGAACTCGATGTAACGGTTCCGCTCCTTCTCGCTCTTGGCGATCTTTTTCTCGAGGGATTGGTAGGCCTCGGTCATGATATATTTGAAGGAAAGATCCTCCAACTCCGATTTCAGCCATTCGATGCCGAGCCGGTTGGCGATGGGCGCGTAGATCTCCAGGGTTTCCTGGGCGATCCGCTGGCGGCTCTCCGGCTTCTGAAATTCCAGGGTTCGCATGTTGTGGAGGCGGTCGGCGAGCTTCACGAGGATGACCCGGATGTCCTTCGTCATGGCGAGGATCATCTTCCGGAAGTTTTCCGCCTGGGTGTCCTCGCTGCTCTCGAAGGACATCTTGCTGATCTTGGTCACCCCTTCCACGAGATCCGCCACCTCTTGCCCGAAGAGCTCTTTCAACTGCGTGTAGGTGGCAAAGGTGTCCTCGATGGTGTCGTGCAAAAGCCCCGTGGCGATGGTCTGTTCGTCCAGTTTCATCTCCGAGAGGATTCCCGCCACCTCGAGGGGGTGGATAAGGTAGGGTTCCCCGGAGAGACGGATCTGGCCCTGGTGCGCCTTGGCGGAGAAGATGTAGGCTCTTTGGATAAGTTCTTCGTCATAGTCAGGATTGTAGGCCTCAATCCGTTCTATGATGTCCCCGATTCGAATCAAGGTTCGCGCCTCCTCAAAGAGAATTTATACCCCAAATGGCGACCCTAATCAAACGAGACCGCGATCAGATGTCCGGGAAGGCTATCAAAGAAAAAATCGCTGGGAAATCCCTGGTCCCCGGGGAAGACCGAACAGAATGTCAAGGGCCTGGTTTACGTGTTTGAAGAGGTGGGCGGCGCCCGCCTCAATGAGCGTCTCCTTTCGTCCCGTGCCGGTCAGGACCGCGACGGGATGGAGACGCGCGGCCCGTGCCGTTAGGATGTCGATGGGGTGGTCGCCGACCATGAAGATGTTCCCAGCGGGGAGGGCGAAGGCGGCAAGCACCGGGTCGATGGCGCGCCGTTCCGGTTTGTAGGCGAGACTGTTTTCACGGGTGAGGATGATTTCGAAGAACAGGGACGCCTTTCCGATGACCCGTTTCAGGGCCTGTTCGCAGTTCCGCGTCACAATAGCCATCCGGACCCCACGTTGCCATAGGGACCAGAGGCGGCGATAAACGCCGGGGAAGAGGTGGCTTCGGGCGGCCGCCATCATTTCCATCTCCTCGATGGCGGCGAAGGCCTCTTCCCTGACCTTTCGGGCCAGAGTTGGATTTTTTACAACGGTTCTTTCGAAGGCCTCGTCGATGCGTTCCAGGATGAATCTTCGCTCAAGGGACCCGGGGGGGACGCCGTGACGGGCAAAGATACCGTTGACGACCCGGCGCATCTCGTCGAAATCGATGAACATCCGCGCCAGAGTCCCGTCGAAGTCGAAGATGATGCCGTAGGTGTCCAGCCGCCTACCCCCGCTTGATGGCGGCCACATACTTCAATTTCAGATCGTAAAGCAGATTTG
>JALSPC010000079.1 GCA_026986155.1 bacterium | reverse complement strand
CTGTCTTCCCGCGGGCATCGAGATGGCCCGGCGGCGGTTTCTCTACGAGACTTATTTCTTTTTCGAACTCTTTCTCGCCTTGAAGAAGCGGCGGCGAAGGACCGCCAAGGGGGTTGCCTGCCCCGCCTCTCCGGAGGATCTGGAAAAAACTTTGCGGGGACTTCCCTTCACGCTCACGATGGCGCAATCCCGCGCCGTCCGGGAGATCTTCCGGGACATCACCTCCGAAAGGCCGATGAACCGCCTTCTACAGGGTGACGTGGGAAGCGGAAAGACTGTCGTGGCCGCCGTGGCCGCCGCCCTCTATCTGCTGCATGGGTTCCAGGTGGCCCTGATGGCCCCCACGGAGATCCTGGCGCAGCAGCACTTCAAAACCTTCCAGTCCCTTTCCATCTTCAAGGATACCGGCACTATCGCCCTTTTGACCGGCTCACAGCGCCCCTCGGACAAGGCGTCCCTGCACGAGGCCATCGCGGCGGGGACGGCCCGCCTCGTCGTCGGCACCCACGCCCTCTTCCAAAAAGAGGTCCACTTTCCCAACTTGGGGCTTGTCATCATCGATGAACAGCACCGATTCGGCGTCCGACAGCGCCTGGAGCTTCTCAGCAAGGGGCCGCCGCCCGACCTCTTGATGATGACCGCCACCCCCATCCCGCGAACCCTGGCCATGACCCTCTACGGCGACATGGACCTCTCCATCATCGACGAGCTTCCCCCCGGCCGGAAACCGGTCCAGACGAAATGCGTCCCCGGCAGGACACGCGAGATGCTCTACCGGGATCTCAAGAAAGAGGTGGAGAAGGGGCGCCAGATCTACGTCGTCTATCCCCTCATCGAGGAATCGGAAAAAGTGGACTTAAAAGACGCCACTTCCAATGCCCGCTGGCTCCAGGAACGCGTCTTCCCCGAATATACCGTCGGCCTGATGCACGGCCGCCTTTCCCCCGAGGAGAAGGAAGACCTCATGGCCCGCTTCAAGGCGGGGGACATCCAGGTGCTGGTCTCCACCACCGTGGTGGAGGTGGGCGTCGATGTCCCCAACGCCTCCATCATGGTCATTGAACACGCGGAGCGCTTCGGGCTTTCCCAGCTCCATCAGCTTCGAGGACGGGTGGGACGCGGACAGACCCTCTCTTACTGCTATCTCGTCGTCCACGGCGGGCAGACGGAAGAGGCCAGGAAACGGCTTGCCATCATGGAAGAGACCACGGACGGGTTCAAGATCGCCGAGGCGGACCTGGCCATCCGCGGGCCGGGAGACCTCATCGGCGTGCGGCAATCGGGCTCGCCCCTCTTCATGACCCGTTTCCTGGGCTGGGACAGCCAGCTCCTCAAGCAGGCCCGGGACGACGCCTTTTCTCTCCTGCGCCACACGCCGGAGAAGGCCCTTCGCGGACTTTTATCCTACCTTTCGGAAAAGACCAAAACCTGGGAGACCCTAACGAAGGTATGATCCTATTTCACCCTTGAAAAAATTCACGCGAAAATCGCATGACCTTTTTTCGTTTTTTCAAAAAAAACCCCCCGGGGGTAATACCCTCGGGGGGAAATTTTTACGAAAGTTTCCTGCCTCAACCCAACCCCGCCTGGCCCGCGTAAACGATCACGACACGCAGGATGAACCCGCCGATGAGGATGAGAATGGGGGATATCAGCGACGGCGCCTTGCCGGCCTGCTTGCCGGTGAGGCCCGAGATAAAATTCAGGATCAAGGGCAGGATCATGCCGATGATCACCGCGCCGATCCAGAACCAGGTTCCCAGCTTCCCGGAGACCAGGGCGTGGCTCAGGGAATGGCCGTCCGGCCCAATCTCCCTGCGCAGCATTAGAATCATCAGCGCCAGCAGTGCCAGTTCCATGATGATGGCCACGTTGTCCAGCTCCTCCAGGGCGTACAACTGGGGAAGGCCGGTAATGGAACGGTTGAGAACCAACATCAGGGCCACGCCGGTGGACACACCGGAGGCGAGGAACAAGCCGCTCAAAAGCGGTGTCTCCGACCACATGGGCACCGAGGTGGCGTTGAGAAGCGTTCCCGTGTAGGCCATGAGGAATACGGCAAACAACGCGCCGATGGCGGCGACCGCCTCCCTTGGAACCAGGGCCTCGATCCAACGATACAAGGTTCCCCAGAAACCGCCCTCCTTTCCTTCCCCGAGGGTGAAGATGGTTCCCAGGATGCAGAAGAACCCGAAGAAGAGGAGCGCCCAAGCCCCGGAAGACATGGGAGAGTTGAACTTGAACAACGCCAGGAGGTTGAGAAACCGCGCGGGCTGACCGAGATCAACGATCAAGGCGATGGCCCCGATGATGAGCAGCGGTATGGCGTAGACATAGCCATAGCAGGTCGCCTTCCTCGTCTCTTTCGGACCGAAGATGCAGCAAAGCGCCGCCGCCACGTAGGCGCCGCCCGCCATGGCCGCCACATACAGATAAATGGCAATGGCTAAACCCCAGTTAAGCTCCATGGTTCTCACCTCCTTCGCCATAGATTCCCCGCTCCCTGAACTTCAAAACCCCCGCGACGCCGATGACCGCCGCGGCGATGATGGCGATCAGGGAACTGGTTAAGATTGAGATCGGACGTTTCGAAACAACCCTCGGACGTCTCGGCAGGCCGAAGACCTTCGGGTCTTCCGTCAAGACGTAGAAGACATGGGTGCCTCCCGCCTGGACATCCCCGTAGAGCTGCGCGCGTTTGTATCCCTTTTTCTGGAGTTCCGAGACCCGCGCCCGCGCCTTGGCCAGCATGGCGGCCCGATCCCCGAAGGAAAGGGCGCCGGGCCCGCAGGTCTTCACGCAGGCCGGCACCATTCCCTCCTCCACGCGATCCAGGCAGGCACGGCACTTGAGCGCCGTTCCCGTGTCTTCACTGAAGCGCGGGATGTGGAAATGGCACGCCATCACGCAATTCTTGCATCCGATACAAATGGTCTGGTCGATGTAGACAAATCCGTGGGGGGAACGCTTGATGGCACCGGTCGGGCATACATACAGACAGCTCGCGTCGATACAGTGCATACAACGGTGGCTGAAGAAGGCCCAGCGAAATCCCTCCTCATCGTGAATCTCCTTGAACTCTATAAGGTTCCAGGTCGTTCCGTTCAGGTCCGGAGGATTCTGGTAGGTGCCCCGCTGGGTGGTGTGCACCGCCGGCAACTGGTTCCATTGCTTGCACGCCACCTGGCAGCCGCGGCAGCCCGTGCATTTGGACATATCGTACAGCATGGCCTTATCAATCGCCATCTCACTTCACCCCCTTTCTCACGTCCACCAGAAACGCCTTGGTTTCCGGGATCATGGTATTGGCGTCCCCGATACTCG
>JALSPC010000078.1 GCA_026986155.1 bacterium | reverse complement strand
GGAGACAAGCTCACCCTTCTTCCCCGCCTCGCCCACCGCTTCCGGGCCCTCGAATACGCCCAGGTCATCGAGATTTCCCCCGTCCCCTACGACCCGGCGGATGTCTATCCCTTCGACTTCACCAACCCGTAACACGGGAATTCCTGCATAAGTCGTCAATTGACTTCAATAGAGACTTTCTCAATCATTCCCTGGGATCCCCAGAGTTCCTCGTCACCCCGCCTCAGTGTCAAGGTGTAATAAACGTTTCCGTCGGCAATATCCAGGGGCGCCTCGTAATGGATGCGATAGGTGTCCCGGCGTCCGTAGGAATCGGGTCGCTTTGGGAGAAGCCCCGGGACATGAAAGACACGGGTGATGTGGTTTCCTCCCTGAAATATTTCCAGGACGGCTTGTACCGGCGGGGTGATGAAATTCCTCGATAGATTAGTGATGAGGAAATCGATGGGGATATGGGAATGGGATTGTTCGCCTGCTATCGATGCGTTTAAAAGGCGATGGTGGGTGTGATCTTCCACATCGAACCAGGTTTTCCAGTAATGAAAATACTTGTCGTCCCTGGCATCATAAGGCTGGACAATGGTCCCGGAAAACGTGTTGTTTTTGTAAGAGAGTTCCCGTATCCTTCTGTCTGGATTCACGTTGGCCCCGAACGTCCACCCTATCAGGTCATCTTCCCAGTAGAGCTGGCATGAAACGACTTGTTCCCCACCGGGAGGGATGGGATCAACAACCAGGGGACGAACAGTATTTCTTCCTGAATTGAACGCAATGATGGTCCTCTCACTGGGGGCGTCCCCGATATTTTTCACGTAAAATATCATCATGGCGTGGCTCTGCCGGCAGTAGACTGTGAGGTCGGGGTAGCCTTTGACCTGGTAATCTCTCACGAAAGTGTTGTTGCTCTCGTTGCTTTCGTCCACGGTATTTTCACTATCGATTTCTACTCGAATTGCATGTTCGCCCGCCCGCGCCACATTGACCGACAGTTCAACGTAGGACGTTCTCTGGAATAAAAGCGGTCCTACATCTACCACCTCCGTTTTTTCGTTGTTGACCGTGAGGGCTACACGAAAAGACTCTGCCTCGACTCCTTCCTTGTTTTCGATGATCAAGCGGGCGGTGACCTTGTAGGGTGCGGTCGGATCCCCGGAAAGGCCGCTGCTGAGGGAGGCTGCCTTAATGGCGAGGTCCGGTTTTACCTGCTCTTCCCGTATTTCGAAGACCTCGCTCACACCGCCGCCGTCGGCGCCCTGGACCTTCACACGGTAGCGTCCCTTTTCGAGCGCGCGATCCACCGTGTAGGCAAGGGATCTTTCGGTCACGCTGGTCCCAAGGATCACGGCCTGGCCGGGGTGCCCCTCGGGGAAGAGGGTGACGGCATAGGGGGGTTGCGCCTCGCCCGTCCAGGCGACCTGGACCGTATTCCCCTTGATCCAGAAGCAATTCCGATTCGGCATGAGGAGGGTCAGGGGTTTCCCCTGGCCATCCCCCGGCAGGGAGGTTCTGTCCAGAACGGCCTTGGCAACTGCACGGACAGCTTCCAGGTCTTCGCGCACCGTTACGCGTTTTGCGTAAAGTACCCTACTAAGCTGATCCTCCCGCATGACAAGAAAGGGATATTCTCCAACGGCGAGCCATCGGATTTTGAAAGGGATATCGCGGGTTTCATCAGGTAGTAATTCCGGGACATGAAATATCTGCGGATGTATATTATTAAAATCTCCCAATACTTCCGGACCATTGATCACTATATCCAGTTCGTTGAGAACCTGACGATCCGGCGAGACATTCTTCAGGCGCACGGTCACCGTGTACTCTTTTCCCGCAATCATGGAATCCTGCAGCCCATACACCGCCTCCACCGTTAATTCAGGCGGCGCGACCTCTCCTTGCTCCGGCATGGATGCCCGATCCGCGTAGATACGCAGGGAATCGGAGATCTCGTTGTTGAGTTCGTTGCTTTCGATGACGAGATTGTTTGGGTCCACCACGGCCCGGTAGATCTTTTTACCCGTAATCTTTTTCCAGTGTCCCTTGATACGAAAGACTTTCTTCCCCCCGGACTCCAGCCGGGGAACGGACAATCTTCGATCCCCGGCGCCCGTCAGTTGAAAAAGCACCTCCGTTTCCCTCGATGGGGCCGTCCCGATATTTTTCACGATTATTATCATGGTTATATCCTCGCCTATGATGCCGTCCGGGGCCTTGTTGACGGTAACGAGCAGGTCGGGACGCGGGGCGACCTCGAAGGTCAGCGTCTTATCTCCCTCCCGGAGAAATTCGGCGCTATGGGGATACTGGTGCGTGGCGTCGAGCTCGAAAACGGCATGGTATTGCCCGGCAAAAGGAGGATGAAAGAAGGTCTCCAGCTTGACCATGCCGCTTATGGCCGGAACCGGAGGAAGATTCTCCCATTTTTCCACATGGAACCCGTTGGGCCCTTTGATAATGACGCGGCTTGGAACCGGGGCGTTCGTTCCCGCCGCGCCGCTGCTGACCAGGGCGGTCAGCCTCACCCGTTCCCCAACACCGGGGGGATCGGGATAGACGATCTTGTTGTTGATCACAAACCGGACGAAGTTCAGGTGGAATGTTACGTCCCTTATTAGGAGATTGATTCCTCCTTCCGCCAGGAGGGTCAACTTATATCTCCCCGGCGGAAGCGACGGATTCACGTTCCAGGTGAAGGAGCGAACTGCCGAGCCCAGGTTGTCGGCGAGGGTGAGATCGGGAACCGGCTGCGAGGTGTTCAGGGCGTGCAGGACCAGGGAGAAACGGACACCTTCCTGCTCCGGCATTCCCCACTGCACCTGGTAAGGTCGCCCCAGGACAACGGTTTCTTCCGCCCGTGGGCGGAGGATGGCAAAAAGCCCTCCCTGGCGCGTCACGGGTTTTGTCTTTTCTCGCTCCTCGAGGAGATTAGCGGTCTTGGACACACGCGGGGACTTGGGAGGAATTTCTCTCCCCGCGGGGAGTTTTTCTGTCCCTGTGATGACCGGCCTGTGCCCCTTTCCAGGTTCGACCCCGCGGATCGGCATCCTCGCGGGATATTTCTCCCCCAAATGCTTCGTAAGCATAAAACCGGGGTGATAGGTCTTCTTCAGCGTGTTGTTCTTCGGGGTGCGCGGATCCCTGACCGTGGCCACAACCAGGGTGTCCCCCGGCGCGGGGCGAAAGGTCTCTCGCAGGGTGACGATCTCTCCCGGCCTCAAGGCCTTGACCTTCAGGACCTTCCGCCTCACGGTCCCCTTCCCCTGTTCCAACACGAAAAGAACGGTGGTCGCGGACGCGGAGGCCGTCCCCACGTTCTTTATCTCTATGTTCGCGCGGCAGGTCCCCGTCTTCTTCAACCCCAGGTCGTCGAAGGTGATCCCCGTGACC
>JALSPC010000077.1 GCA_026986155.1 bacterium | reverse complement strand
CGATGGCCGCCGCGATGGTGTTGACGTCCGCTCGGGCCTTGGAGACCTTGGCGTCCTTGATATGCTTGGCGATCTGGGGCGCCAGGATGGCGGCCAGGATGGCGATGACGGCGATGACCACGATAATCTCGATGAGCGTGAATCCTTTATGGTTGCGTAAGCATTTCATTCAAATACCCCCTCTGAATATTATGGTTTCGAATCTTTCCTTTTATGAATTTAATGCGCGTCAGCATCAAGTCAAATGATAATGATGTTGGAACGATGAATCATCAATTATTTTACCCTGAAGACGATGTCGTCTCCCCCGATGACAATGGTGTCGTTCCTTTGGGCGATCTCCGTTTCCCATGTCTTGTTCTCTCCCGCGCTGATGACCCACACCACCTCCCCTTCAGGATGGTATGAGGTTAGGTAGGCCACATTGATACTATAGTGGGTGCCCCATGGATCCGCCGTGATTTTCGCGATATAGGGACCATGCCACAGGTCCGCGTTGTATGAGTTGACGGGCGGGTGATTCCGTATCAGATGATTTTCCATCCGGTCGATCTTGTCCGCCGGCCATCCCCCCACCCGGTTCCAATCGCGGGTGGTCCCGCCTGAACTGGCGCCATCCTGCCCGTATCCCGCCAGCAGGTAGAGGTGGTTGTTGACATCCACCGGTTGGGCCCCATCGATGAGGAAAGGCCACACCTTTAAGTCCTTAAAGAAATCGCCCACGGCCGCCGTCAATACCTTGACATCCCCCATGGCCCTGGAGACCTTGGCGTCCTTGATATTCTTGGCGATAACGGGCGATAAAATGGCGGCCATTATCGCGATGACCGCGATAACCACTACCACCTCGATGAGCGTGAATCCCATCCGCTGCGAGGAGAGGTCCCGAATCGTGAAATGACCGGCATTCTTATTCAAGGTCTCTCCTCTTGCCGTTGTTGTGGATGGTTACTTCCTCACGCAGATGCGATACCCGATGTCATCCCCCATGATCTCTTCGGAAGGGGTGGCATCCGAATAGGGCGTGGACCAGAGGTGGTCCGGTCCCGCGGAGAGGACATAGACGTGATGGCGATTCGTGCCGCCCCGGGTGTTGCCCGGGAAATATCTCGCGTTGATGACATAGGAACGTCCCCAGGGGTCGTTGAGCAGGATCTTCTTTATGTAGGGGCCGTTCCATTTGAAGTCGCCGGTGGTGGGATAATCCTGGCCGGTTTCGTTTTGGCCGGAGCTGCCAGTATTATCATCCGGGTTGTTGTAGTAAAGATAATCAGAGAGCCTTTTTGTCGATCCATAGCTCCCCCAATTCGCCGCGCCGGCACCCGCGCCGCTCGCCGCGCCGGTGGGAACCGTTGAGGGATCGCCGAGAACCCGGTCCACACCCCCCGAGGGACCGTTGGCGTTCGTATACGGCCACCAGCCGGTGTCCTTCCGAAGGTCTGAGATGGCGGCGCCGATGACGAGGGTCTCGTTCTTGGCGCGGGAGATCCGGGAATCTTGAATCTGTTTGGCGATGGTGGGCGTCAAGATGGCGGCGAGGATCGCCACCACGGCGATGACCACAATAACCTCGATAAGGGTGAAGCCCTTTTTTTCATGTAGGAATTGCATATTTGTCTCCTTTTGTAGTTCGTTAATTATTTCAGGCGCATGCCGATATCGTCATCCCCAAGCGTGGGACTGGCTGTCGTATCTTGGTCAAATTGAGTGTCCGCTTGGCGATCAGGCCCGGGAGACCAGACGAAAACCGCGTTCGGCTGACCGGAGGGATAGTAAAAATACCATACATTGCAGGCATAGTAACTTCCCCACGGATCAGGCTTGATTTCCGATAGATAGGGACCATGCCATTTGTATTCACCCGTGGTTGGATAGTCAGTTGCACCGTTTTTAGGATTATTTTCTATTAAGTGATGAGAGAAAAGATCTCCTACGGTACTTGTATTCCGCCAGGCAACCCACCAACTTGCGTGGTTGTTAACGCTATTATCATAACTTGGCGTATTCCCAGGACCATTTAGCATGCGTAGTCTGTCATTCAAATCATTACCATTCGATGTGGGCCACCGTCCCAAGTCCTTGTAAAACGATGTCATGGCCGCACCGATGACCTGCACCTCGTTTTTCGCCCGGGCCACCTTGGAATCATCAATATTCTTGACCACGGTGGGCGTCAGAATGGCGGCGAGAATCGCTACCACAGCGATGACCACAATGACCTCGATGAGCGTGAACCCCGCGTTTTTTATTCTCATGATCCATCCTCCCAAAACGTTTTTATTTATTGATAAAGCAAATATTGTGCCATTATGAACAATGGGGCATTCTAAATAATGAACAATCCCGCCGCAAGCGGCGGGAGATTTAACCCTGAGAGATTAAACTCCAGGCGTTTCGCCAGGCAATAAGAAAAGCCCACGTTTCTTTCCTTATAAAATGTAGATAATGCCCCGCTTCGTGTAGAAATCCAGGGTTCGGCGTCTCAAAGGGCGCCCTTTATCCGGTTGATGTCGATGCCCAACTTCTTGACGCGATGCCACAGGCTTCGTTCGCTGATGCCAAGACGCTTGGCCGCCTTGGCCTGGATGCCGGCAGATTTTCTCAAAGCTTCGATGATAAGGCCGCGCTCGATTTCATCAAGGGTTTCCGGCAGGGGTTTCTCTCCGGAGACCTCGCGGGGGATATCCGTCAGTTTCATGAATCTCGGCAGCGCCTCGACGTCGATCCACTCTCCTTCGCTCATCACCACGAGACGCTCGATGAGATTCTCCATCTCCCTCACGTTTCCCGGCCAGTAGTAAGAAAGGAAATACCCCATTGCCTCACGCGTGAGCCCCACCACATGACGGTTGTGCCGCTTGTTGGCCTTTTGGATGAAATGGTCCACAAGCAATGGGATATCCTCATTCCTCTTTCGAAGGGGGGGCAAATGGATGGCCATGACGTTAAGCCGAAAGTAGAGGTCCTCGCGAAATTCCCCTTTCTTGACGGCCTTGATAAGGTCCTTGTTCGTGGCCGCGATGATCCGGACGTCCACCCGCATCGGTTCGCTCCCCCCGACCCGTTCAATGACCTTGTCCTGGAGGACGCGCAGAACCTTCGCCTGCGTGGCCGGGGTCATGTCGCCGATCTCGTCCAGAAAGATGGTGCCGCCATGTGCCAATTCAAATTTCCCTAACTTTCTCTGGGTGGCGCCCGTAAAGGCCCCTCGTTCGTGTCCGAAAAGCTCGCTTTCGAGCAGCCCCTCGGGAATGGCCACGCAGTTGAGCTTCACAAAGGGCTTGTCCCTCCGCCGGGAATGTCGGTGAATCGCTTCGGCGATCAATTCCTTCCCCGTCCCGCTCTCTCCCGTTATGAGAACGGTGATATCCGTGTCCTCAATCCGCTTCAAAACACGATAGATTTCCCGCATAACCGGGCTGTTGCCAATGATGTTTTCCCAACGAACCTCCGACTCCCGCTCCTCCCGGAGACGCTTTAACTCTTTGAGTAGCCTGGAACGTTCCAGGGCGCGCAGGATGACCACCTCCATCGTTTCGAGCTTGAAAGGTTTCGTGAAATAGTCGTAGGCTCCCGTCTTGATGGCCTGCATCGCCAAATCCTCGGACCCAAAGGCCGTCATGACCACAATGACGGCGGTGGGACAATCTTGATGAATTGTGGGAATGAATTCCAATCCGTTGCCGTCCGGCAGTTTGTAGTCGAGAAGGACGAGGTCCCAATCCGTTTCGGAGAGGGATTTTTTCGCCTCGCCAAGTGATCCGGCCAGGGAATGTTCGACCCCAAAGCGCTTCAAGGCCTTAGTCAAGAAAAACTGCATGTCAGCATCGTCGTCGACAACCAGTATTTTTCCTTCCATTCACGCGACCCCCTGAAATTGTATAATAAAAACCACCCCTCCTCCAGGTTCATTTTGAAAGGATAGGGTTCCTCCCTGAAGGGTGATGAGCTCACGGGCGATGGGAAGGCCCAGCCCCGTGCCCCGCGATTTCGTGGTATAGAAGGGGTCAAAAATCTTTTCTTTCGCTTCTTCGGGGATATGACTCCCCGAGTTGAAGATAAAAACCGCCCAATGGTTTTCCAAATCCCGTCGGATCGAAACCCGGATCTCTCCCCCCACATCCACCGCCTCCATGGCGTTTCTCAGGATATTAACGAATGCCTGCTTGAGTTTTTCCCCGTCAGCCAGGATTTTCCCCTCTTCGCTCTCTTGCTGATAATTCTTTGTTAGATGGAAAGATTTCTTCAGAAAAGACGCCCGTGATTCGTGGAGGGCCTGGTCGAGCAGGACGGGAAGAGAAATGGGTTGGATTGTGACGTCAGACGGACCGGCGAAATCGAGAACTTCCGTCAAAAGGTTTTGAATCCTCGCGCCGGCACGGTAGATCCGCTCGATGATTTCGCGGGCTTCCTCTTTCTCCGGAACCGGTTCACGTTTGAGTATTTCGAGGAGACCCATGATGGATCCGAGGGGGTTTCGGATTTCATGAACCAACCCGGAAGCCAGCCGGCCGATGGCGGAAAGACGATTCAGACGGTCAAGATCCCGCTGGAGTCGTCTGATTTCCGAGAGCTCCCGGAAGGAAAGAAGCAGGCCCTCAAATTGTTCCTTTGGGGAGACGGGAGACGATGTGACGCCGATTTTCTTCGGGATCCCTTGTTTTGGCACCAAATCAATGACTTTTGACGCCACATACCGTTTGTTTTCTAAACCGCTTTGAACGATTTCGATTAGGGGTTGGGGATTCTCAATCCCTTTCAAAACGTCAGGGAGTGTAATACGAGGTTCTTTTCCCTTTGGAATGACGGGATTGTAATTGAAAATTTCAAATCCCTTTCGGTTTCCAAACAGGATGGTTTGATCGATTCCTATCCATAATAGCCCCCCCTGAAAGGCATCCAGGATGGATTGCGTCATCTTCCATTTTCCGAGGGCAGGATAGAGGGTGCTCAAGGTTTGAGCAAGGAGTGTCGTTTCCGTTTCCGCGCCGGCTGAGGGAGAGAGGGATTCGGGCAAGAGATCTTCAATCGTCTCAAGGCTCTTCTTTACTGGCTTGACCAGCAGGAAATGGGCGAAGACATACCCGATCACCCCACTCAAAAGGGCGTATCCCCCTATCCAGAGATAGACCTGGTTGAGATGAAACGGGGGAACGCGCAATCGCCCGAAAGGATCGAAGATGCGAAGTTTGGAAAGATTGATGGCAAGAACACCGGAACCGAAGGTAAGCAGGATAAAAATTGCCGGCAGGGCGATTGTAAGACGGAGGCGAACTCCCTTGAAAAAGCCTGGGGATTGGGGTTTTATTCGAGACATCTTTTCCCCCTTGTCCCTGATGAGCCTTACGTATCTTCCCTCAGGGTGATCCGATTCATGATGGCGATGAGGAGCCCGAGGGCGAGATAAGCACCGGGAGGCAGCACGAAGACCAGGAGGGCCGGGTAGTGGGGACCAAAGACGGGCATCCCAAAGATCATGCCCCGCCCGATGAGCTCGCGAACCGTTCCAAGAACGGTTAGAGAGAGGGTGAACCCGAGGCCCATCCCCAACCCGTCGGCGATGGATGGGAGGAAGGAATTCTTCGAGGCGAAGGCCTCGGCGCGCCCCAGGATGATGCAGTTGACGGTGATCAGGGGAATGTAGAGCCCCAAGGCCTTGTGAAGGGAGTAGAAGTATCCCGCCATGATGAGGTCGACGATGGTGACGAAAGAGGCGATGATGACGATGAAGGCGGGAATGCGGACCTTTGAGGGGATGAAATGCCGCAGGAGGGAGACAAAGAGGTTGGAGCAGACCAGGACGAAGGTGGTGGCCAGGCCCATGCCGATGCCGTTGGTGGCGGAAGTGGTTACGGCCAAGGTGGGACACATCCCCAGAACCAGCCGGAAGGTGGGGTTTTCGCGCCAGAACCCCTTGAAAAATTCTTTCTGCAGTGTCATTGGCTCGCCCCCTTCGTTTTCAACGCGGGAAGGATTTTTTTCTTAAACAGCTCAAGACCCCGGTGAACGGCCCCCGTTACCGCCCGCGGGGAGATGGTCGCGCCCGTGATCTGGTCGATGTCTCCTCCGTCTTTCTTGACGGCCCACTTGGTGTTTTCCAGGGTTTTCCCCACGAATTGTTTCTTGAAGGCGGGCTCCTCGATGCGCGCGCCCAGCCCGGGGGTCTCTGACATGCTAAGAATCTCGATGCCCGTAATCTTCCCTGTTATGTCCACGCCCATGAGGATATCGATATTCCCCCCGTATCCCTTGTGGGAGACGACCCGGAAGGCGACGGCGATGAGCTTTCCGCCCTTCTTCGCCAGGTTGACCTCGAGGGCTTTCCCATTCTCCCCCTGAACCTTCAAGACATTCTTCTCCGGTTGGTTGTCGTAGGCGGGCAGGACCAGCTTGAGGGCCCGCACCTTCTCCATGCGCTTCTGGTAGGCGATGGGTTTCAGAGTGACCTGGTGGACGAAGCTCAGGGAAACGGCGGCCGCCACGCAGATAATCGTCAGGGAAACAATCAGTTTGAGAATCGCTTTCATTTCTTTTTGACCTCTCCGAAGACCCTCGGTCGGGTCCATCGGTCGAGAAGCGGAGTCGTGGCGTTCATCAGGAGGATGGCGAAGGAGACCCCCTCCGGATATCCCCCGAAGAGGCGAATGACCGAGGTCAGGACCCCGCAGCCGATGCCGAAGATGAGCATCCCCAGCGTGGTTACGGGATTGGTGACCATATCCGTCGCCATGAAGAAGGCGCCCAGGAGCAGGCCGCCGGACAAGACGTGATAGACGGGGTTGAGATAGTGCTGGGGGTTGGCGACCCAGAAAGCCCCCGTGATGAGGAAGGTCGTGCCGATGAAGGCGAGGGGAATAAGCCAGGGGATGATCTTGCGCCATATCAGGAAGGCGGCGCCAATCAAAAGGGCCAGGGCGGAGATTTCTCCGATACATCCTCCCGTCTGGCCCAGAAAGGCCTGAGAGATGTGGAATGGGAGGGTGTCGGGAAGTGTTCCGTGGGTCATGACGTGGGTCTTGGCCCAGCCCAGGGGGGTGGCGCCCGACAAGGTGTCCGTGACGCGCGCGAAAATGGTGTGGGAAGGGAAGGCCCAAAGGGTCATCTGCGCCGGGAAGGAGATGAGCAGGACCACGCGTCCCACGAGGGCGGGGTTGAAGGGATTGTGTCCCAGCCCGCCGTAGATCTGTTTCCCGATGACGATGGCGAAGAAGGCGCCGATGACAACCAGCCACCAGGGAACGGTGGGCGGCAGGTTCAGGGCGAGGAGGATGGCGGTGACGCACGCGCTTCCGTCCCGGATGGAGATAGAGCGTCCCATGAGTTTCTGCGACGCCGCCTCGAAGGCGAGGGTGGAAACGACGGCAAGAAGGATAATCCAGGCGGCCCGGACGCCGAAGGAATAGACGCCCACGAAGATGGCGGGGAGCAGGGCAAGGCAGACCTGGAACATGATGGTCGGAATGGTCTCCGGAGACTTGATATGGGGTGACGAGGAAAGGACTAGGAGATCTTTCATTTTTTCGCCGCCTTTTTCCTTCTTCTCAATACTTCACCTTTCGCGTAACGAATCATCTGAACGAGGGGCCTCTTGGCGGGACAGATGTAGGTGCAGGAGCCGCACTCGATACAATCCAGGAGATGGTAGCGCGCCGCGTCATCAAACCGGTCGAACTCGGCGAAGCTCCCAAGGAAGTTCGGGAGCAGCCCCATGGGGCAGACCGTCACGCATCGCCCGCAGCGGATGCAGGTATGGGGATGGTATTCCCCCACCTCGTCCCGGGGAAGCAGGAGAATGCCCGAGGTTCCCTTCGTGACGGGAACCCGGGTGTCGAACTGGTTGATGCCCATCATGGGGCCGCCCATGATGAGTTTTCCCGGTGTTGTCTTCCATCCGCCGCACAGGTTGAGAATCTCGCTGAGCGGGGTGCCCAGCCGGACCCGGAGGTTCTTCGGGGTTTTAATCCCCCGGCCCGTGACAGTCAAGATGCGTTCGATCAGGGGTTTCCCCCAGCGGATGGCCTCGCGGATGGCAAAGGTGGTACCCACGTTCTGAACCACGGCCCCCACGTCCATAGGAAGCCCCCCCGTGGGCACCTCCCGGTTGGTGAGGGTCTTGATGAGCTGTTTTTCCGCGCCTTGGGGGTATCGTTTCGGCACGGAGACGATGTTGATCTTCGTGTCCCGGGCGGTCTCTTCCATTACCTTAATGGCGTCGGGCTTATTGGCCTCGATGGCCAGGTAGGTGAACCTTGCTCCAAGGATATGGTGGAGGAAGACGATGCCTTCCAGGATTTCGGAGGGATGTTCCAGCATGAGGCGATGGTCCGCCGTAAGGTAGGGTTCGCACTCCACCCCGTTGATGATGAGGGTATCGATGGGCTTGTCCTCGGGCGGGCTCAGTTTCACGTGGGTGGGAAAGGTGGCGCCGCCCATCCCCACGATCCCCGCCTCCCGGATGAAGGGGATGAGGGTTTGAGGGGGAAGGGAGAGGGCGTCCTCGCGGTTCTTTTTGGGATGGAAGGGCGCGTCGTCCGTCGTCTCGATCTCAAAAGCGGGCGCTAGTCTCCCAAACACGTTGGGATAGTCCCTTATGGCTCGGACCACACCGGTTACCGAGGCGTGAATATTCGCGGAGACGAACCCACGGGCCTCGGCAATCTTGTCCCCGACCTTCACCGTGTCCCCGATCTTCACCACCGGTTCCGCCGGCGCTCCAATGTGCTGAGAGAGGGGGAGAAAAACCCGTTCTGGAACCGGGGCGTTCTCCACCGGCAAATGGGCGGTCAACCCCTTTTCGTCGTTGGGATGAATCCCCCCCGGAAAATGATGAAGAATCATGGGATTAGGACTCCTCCAGCATGATGATGGCGTCGGCCTTGCATGCCTCGACACACACCCCGCATCCCTTGCATCGTTCGGCGCTCACGCGGTATGGAACCCCCCTCTCTCCGGTAATGGCGTTGAAGGGGCAGGCCTTCTCGCACCTCCCGCAGGATATGCAGATTTCCGAATTTATGGAGGCCTTCCTGACGATGGGCAGGAAAAACTGGATGGTATTCTGCGGACAGATCTCCACGCAGATGCCACACCTGCGGCATTTTGCGGGATCAACCACCGCCACGTTGTTGACGATGTTGATGGCGTTGAAGGGGCATGACTTTTCACAGCGCCGGCACCCGATACATCCAACGTCACAGAATTCCTTGACTGCCTTTCCCACGTTTTGGGAACTGCACAGCACCTGAACCGTGGAAGCCGCAGGAACGAGATGAATGATGTCGCGGGGACACTCTTCCACGCACAGCCCACACCCCACGCAGACCTCCGGATCGATTTTGGCCAGATCGTCTTCGATGGAGATAGCCCCGAAGGGGCAGACTTTTTGGCAGCTTCCCAGGCCGAGGCAGCCGAAGGCGCAGGCCTTGGACCCCCCGCCGATGTTGACGGCGGCCCGGCAGTTGTCGATGCCCTGGTAGATGAATCTCTGACGCGTCACGGACCTGTCGCCGTGACAGGCGACGTAGGCGACCCTCCGTTCCGTCTTCTCCGCCTTCTTGCCCAAGAGCTTGGCTACCTTGAGGGCGGTCGATTCCCCGCCCGCCACGCACCCGTTGGGAGGAGCCGTTTCTTGAAGGACCGCCCGGGCGAAGGCGGCGCATCCCGCGAAGCCACAGGCCCCGCAGTTGGCTCCGGGGAGGATTTCAAGCATTTTTTCGAGGCGCGGGTCCTCCTCCACGGCAAATTTCTTTGCCGCGATCCCCAGGCCTAGAGAGGCGAGAAGGCCGATGCCCGCGAGGCTGATGATTTCTGAAAGCATCGGTTATTTTACCAGCCCGGAAAAACCCATGAAACTGAGGGAGAGAATGCCGGCGGTCACGAGGGCGATGGCGATTCCGCGGAAGGCCCACGGGATATCTGCCAGTTCAAGCCGTTCACGGATTCCCGCGAAAAGGACAAGAGCGAGAAGAAAGCCGGCGGCCGCGCCAAAACTGTAAACGGCGGTTTCCATGAGGCCGAATTTCTTCTGTGTGATAAGCACTGCCACGCCGAGGACAATACAATTCGTGGTGATGAGGGGGAGAAAAATGCCCAGGGCCTGGTAGAGAACGGGGGAGGTTTTCTGAATAACCATCTCTACCAGTTGCACCAGGGCCGCGATTACCAGGATATAGACAATGGTCTGTAGGTATTCAATCTTGAAGGGGACGAGGATCCAACGGTTGATGAGGAAGGCGGCGATGGAAGAAAGGACCACCACGAAGATGACCGATACCCCCATTCCCACAGAGGTTTCAAGGCGTTTTGAGACGCCGAGGAAGGGGCAGATACCTAAAAACTGAGAGAAAACAAAGTTGTGAACCAGGAGAACGCCGATAAGAACATAAAAATAATGACCCATAAAATCTCCGCGCAAAAGCGACTTTAATTAAACGCTTGTTCAGTTTAACTACTTCATTCTCGAATTTTTGTCAATAAAAATTTTCAGGAACATTGGCCTTGGGAAGCACCCAAATTAGCCAAGCAACACACGATTCGAGAGTAACGCGACGGACCAGATACGATGCTGGGGAAAGGCCTTTTATGTTGAAACCGAATCACTACATGGATGAGGTATTTATCTTTTTGTAAAAGAATACCGGGGTAACATGTGTTGACTTCAAAATCTTTTTTAGATATTTGATAAGGCATGTTGAATAGACGCGGGTTTTGGCAATTATGTCTCTTGGCGGGATTGTTCTGGGTTTTGGGGTCAGGATTTTGGGGGTGCAGCTCGGTTTCCAGGACGGGTAAGACGGCGCCCTCCACCTCTGCGGCGCGAATCGCGAGACCCAAAACGATTCCGGCTCCCCCAAAAGTGGTTTTTCTGGAGGCGCCTTCTCAGGAGACAGTCTCACCTACCCCGCAAGAAAAAGAGGAAAAAATCGTAAACCGTTCCGGGAGGGAACGCAAAAAAACGGCGGATGCCCGGGAAGTTCTTCCAAGCGCGCCCCAGGCCTATCAGCCACTCAAGGAAACACAGAAGAAAGAAAAGCCCCTTTTTAATATCCCCATCGTGATGAATCCCCTGGTTGAGAATTTCATCAAATATTACCAGACAACGGGGCGGAAACAATTCTCCATTTGGTTGGCGAGGTCGGAACGTTATATCCCCATGATGCGCAGGGTGCTGAAGGAACACGGCCTTCCGACCGACCTTGTTTATCTCGCCATGATTGAAAGCGGGTTCAACCCAACCGCCTACTCTCGTTCCCGCGCGTCGGGGCCTTGGCAATTCATCTCAGGGACGGGAAGGAAATATGGACTGAAGGTGAATTACTGGATCGATGAGAGGCGGGATCCAGAGAAATCTACCATCGCGGCGGCACGGTATTTAAAGGATCTTTATGACCAGTTTGAATCGTGGCATTTAGCGGCGGCCGCTTACAACTGCGGCGAGGGGAAATTGAACCGTGCTATCAAACGTTACAAGACCGAGGATTACTGGCAACTTATCAAACACCACTATCTCAAGAGAGAAACGCGCCTTTACGTGCCTCAGATGATCGCGGCGGCCCTCATCGCGAAGGAACCGGAAAAATACGGATTCACGAATATTCAGTATCAGGAACCTCTGATCTTTGAGCAGGCTCTAGTGCCAGGCGGTGTCACCTTGCGGGATATCGCGAAGGCGTGTCATTGTCAGGAACAAACGCTTCGCATGTTAAACCCCGAACTAATCCGGCGATGCACCCCACCCTACAAGAAACGGTTTGTAGTCAAGATACCGAAAGGTTCGAAGCAAATCCTGGCGATGAACATGGGTGTGCTGAAACCGGTCGTGAAAGGGACGCCCCGCGGTTACGTGCATACCCACATCGTTCGCCGGGGGGATTCCCTTTACAAGCTTGCTCTCGGGTACAAGTCACGTGTCAAAGATATCCGCTATCTCAACCATATTCACGGGAACCTCATACACGTTGGCCAGCGGCTCATCATTCCCGTGGGCCGGGTTCACCGGACGAAGTATGCGAGAAAGGAGAAACACCGGGTGAAAACGGCGATGGCCGTCTCCCGCAAACACCATGTCAGAATGGGCCGGAGCCCAGGCAACGGAAGGTACAAGGAATTCGTTTACGTGGTACGGAAGGGAGACAATCTCTGGTCCATTGCCCGGAATTTCAACATCCACGTGAAAGATATCTGCCGGCTCAACCCTCACGTGAATAAGAGGACCACCCTGCACCCGAGAGACAGATTGAAGCTCAGGGTTCCCATGGCAGAGTTTTCCAGCCTTCCCGCGACCTCCCGACAGGCTATCCAGTAAGATCGAGCTCAAGGTTAATACGGTGTCCGCGTTTGAAACCGAGGGCGTGAAAGAATTGCAAGAGATCCCAGTCGTTCCATTTTACCAGAGTATTGATGGTTTGAACGCCGTTTAACCTGAAACTCCGTATCAGTTCTTCCGCCAACAGTCTGGCGATACCTTTACGCTGAAATTCGGGATGCACGCCAACGGTTTCGATGACCCCCGTGTTGTCTGGAACGCCAAATTCCCATCCACTTACGTCCCCCAGGATAAAACCGATGACCTTGCCGTCGATTTCCGCCACGAGTGAGGCAAGAGGAGGGCGGAATTCAGACAATTCAATTTTCCGTTTCCAGTATTCGGGTCGATTGAGGCCAAGTACCTTCCGATCAATCTCGATGATGGCGGGAAGGTCTTTGCTTGTCAAGCTCCTGATTTTCACTTTTTTTTCTCCCATCCCATTTCCCCCGTTATCTCAGCGTGATGGCGATGGTTCGGGATTGTCCGTGCCGCTCTATCTCAAGCGTCAATCCTCTTCCATTCTGCAAAAGCGTGAAGAGCTTCATGGCCTCTTGGGGCGAATGTATGGGATTCCCGTTGACCTTTTCCACCACATCCCCGTTTTTGAGTCCCACGCGCGCCACGATGCTTCCCGGGACGATGTCCAGGAGTTGAAATCCTTTTGGCTTCCCGTTCTTCATGTAGGGAACAATTCGGACCTGCCGGAGAAACGCGGCCATGTCGCTGAGGGCCGTTTGAACCTCATGCCTGTTCAGGGTAACCCGCCCCGCCGTGTTGGCCGCGCGGGGCCCGGGTTTGGCCCGCCTCGATTTCCCCGTTTTATTATGAAAGAGGAGGTAGGCCGATCTTTGCCCGTTTTTGGACACGATGACCTTGTCGGGCTCGATGTCCAGGATGACGGCATCGCCGATTTTGTCCCCCTTCTGAAGCACAAACGATTTTTTGCTCCGAGTGCCGGTAAAGACCGCCTCGAAACGGCCATCCGGGTAACGGACGATCCCCTTCAAAACCAGGGACGAACCCGCCGGAAGGGCGAGACGTCCTACCTCGTGCCGGGTTTCCCCGCCTGGGACTTCTCCGCCCTCCTGTCCCCAAAGAGAGAGACTTGCCAGTTTGCGAATATCGACGAGCCTCGATTTAGGGGGGGCGACGAGGGTTTTCGACTCTACACGTTTCACGAGGCGTTCCAGGATGCCCCGAGTCAGCTCCAGGTTCAATTGACCCGTGAGGTATGAAGTGGCGAGAAGGCCGCATAGGACGCCGCCCGCCACGGCCCATAAGAAAGGGCTTTTAACGGCGTCCGCGAGTTTTTTGGTGGTAATCATTCCACCGTAACGCTTTTTGCCAGATTCCTGGGCTGGTCCACGTCCGTTCCGAGAAGGTCCGCCACGTGGTAGGCCAGCAGTTGGAGGGGTACGACCGTCAGGATGGGCTCCAGCATGGGGGCCACGGGAGGAATCTCGATGGCGTAGGTGCTTTTATCGAGGACCTCCCGGGTCCCGCGCGTGGCCACGCTGATGACCTGCCCGTCTCGCGCGAGGACCTCTTCCATGTTCCCGAGAACCTTGGGCATGAGCCGGTCGGACGGGACGACGAAGACCACCGGCATCTGGGGGTTGATCAGGGCGATGGGCCCATGTTTCATCTCCCCGGCCGGGTATCCTTCCGCGTGGATGTAAGAGATTTCCTTGAGCTTCAAGGCCCCCTCCAGGGCGATGGGAAAGTTGAGGCCCCTTCCCAGATAAAGGAAGTCCCTGAAGTCCTTTAATTTTCGCGCGATCTTCTTGATGGACTCCTCTTCCTTGAGGATCTCCCGCATCAGGGAAGGCACCTCGGTCAGGGCCTGGTAGAGTTCCGTTGTCTCTTCCCTGCCAAGTTTTCCGGTGACTTCGCGCCCCAAGAAGAGGGCGATGAGCAGCAGGGCGGCCAACTGTGTGGTGAAGGCCTTGGTAGAGGCCACGGCGATCTCAGGCCCGGCGTGCGTGTAGGCGACCCCGTCGGAGAGGCGGGTCAAGCTGCTTTCGAAGACGTTGCAGACACTCAAAACCTTGGCGCCCCTATCCCTGGCAATGCGTACCCCCGCCAGTGTATCGGCGGTTTCACCGGACTGGGAAATGGCCACGAGGAGGGTGGCGTCATCCACCAGGGGGTTCCGGTAGCGAAACTCGGAGGCGATGTCCACTTCGGTGGGAATGCCCGCCAGTTCCTCCAGGTAGTACCTCCCGACGAGGGCGGCGTGCCAGGAGGTTCCGCAGGCGATGATGGAGATCTTTTTTATCCGTTTCAGCCAGTCGAGGCCGATTTTCATGTTTTCCAGGTTGAAGGTCTCGTTTTCCAGGGAATAGATGCCGCGGAAGGTGTCGATGAGGGCGCGGGGCTGTTCGTGAATCTCCTTGAGCATGAAGTGCTTGAACCCTTCCTTCTCGGCCATGAGCGGAGACCAATCGACGATCTTTTCGGGTTTGTCCAGCCTTTTCCCGGACAGGTCGGTGACGATTACCGTCTCTTTCGTGAGTTTCGCCATTTCCCCGTCGTGCAGAAAGATACAGCGCCGCGTGAAGGGAAGCAGGGCGGGAACATCCGAGGCGAAAAAAGACTCCCCCTCGCCCAAACCCAGGACGAGCGGGCTTTCCTTGCGCGCCGCGTAGAGGGTGGCAGGGTCAAAATCGAAAAGAATTCCCAGGGCGTAGGACCCCTTTACCAGTTTTAAGGCCTCGCGAATGGCCTCCTCCGGGGAAAGCCCTTCGGCGAGCCCGGAGTCGATGAGATGGGCAATGACTTCCGTATCCGTTTCCGACTGGAAAACCACCCCTTTCCGGCGGAGGTTTTCCTTGAGATCCCTGTAATTTTCCACGATCCCATTGTGAACGAGGATGACCTTGCCCGCCCGATGTGGGTGGGCGTTTTTCTCAGAGGGTTTTCCGTGGGTTGCCCAGCGGATGTGACCGATTCCGGCCGTGCCGTCCATGTCTACCGCCTGGAGTTTCTCTGTCAACCGACTCAGCTTACCCTCGGCGCGATAGGTCTGGATCTTTCCATTGTGGAAAGCGGCGATACCCGAGGAATCGTATCCCCGGTATTCCAGCCTTTTGAGCCCCTCGATGAGAACGGGAAGAACGGGGCGGTCCCCCACGTAGCCGATGATCCCGCACATAATTACGCGTCCTTTTTTCTTTTGTGACGGCGGTAGATGTTTTGCTGACGGGCCCGTGCCACCCCGAGCGTGCCCTCGGGAATCGGCTTCGTGATGACGGATCCGGCCGCGATGGTGGCGTTGTCTCCGATGGTCACGGGCGCAACGAAGGCCGTGTTGCTTCCCACGAACACGTTTTTCCCGATCGTGGTGGGATGCTTGCGTTTTCCGTCGTAGTTGCAGGTGATGGTCCCGGCGCCAATGTTGGTATCCTCGCCGATGGTCGCGTCCCCCAGGTAGGTGAGGTGCGAGGCCTTCACGCCGGGGGCGAGACGCGACTTTTTTACTTCCACAAAATTCCCCACCTTCGCGTTATTTCCGATATCGCTCCCCGGCCGCAGGTGCGCGAAGGGACCAACGACGGCACCTGAACGTATCACGCTTTCCTCGATGACCGAGTATGGTCTGATCTCCACGCCATCCTCGATCAGGGTGTTCTCGATGACCGATCCGACACCGATGCGGCATCCCTCACCGACACGCACCTTACCCCGCATGACGACGCCGGGATCTATCGCCGTGTCCCGTCCCAGGATTGCCCCTTGTTCGAGATAAATGGTTTCGGGATTGACGAAAGTCACCCCTTTTTCCTGCCAGCGCCGAATGAGGCGTCCGAGGAGATCTTTCTGAACCTCAGACAACTGGCGCCTGTCGTTGATGCCAGAAACTTCCAAGGGATCCTCGCAAAGAACCGATTTCACGGGAATCCCACCTTCCCGGAACAAAGCGGCCAGATCCGTAAGGTAGAATTCCCCTTGCGCGTTATCAGTTCCCACGCCTTTTAATTCCTCCATGAGTCGCGCCCTTTCAAAAACCATGATCCCCGTGTTGATAAGGTGAATGGTGCGTTCAGATTCGTTGGCGTCCCGCTCTTCCACGATTTTGAGCACATCTCCCTTCTCATCCGTCACAATGCGTCCATATCCGTAGGGATTGTTCAGCTTTGTCCCGAGCACCACAAGGCCTTCGCCGGATGATTCCATTTCAGCAACCATGGCGGCGAGTGTTTCTGGACGCACAAGGGGGACGTCACCTGGAAGGATCATTACATATTTGGCTTTAGGTGATAGCCTTGACAGTCCGCATCTCACCGCATCCGCCGTTCCCTGAGGGGGAGACTGGACTACCCAGGAAATCGGACCATTCACCTCCCATTCTGAAACCACCTCCAGCACTTCCGGGCTTACAACTCCGATGATTTCCCGCGGTCGGATTCTCCATGCGGCCTCAATCACATAGGAGAGCATGGATTTTCCCAAAAGATGATGCAACACCTTAGGAACCTTCGAACACATTCGTTTCCCACGGCCGGCGGCCAGGACGATTACGGAAAGGATTTTATCTTCCATCGAACGTATCTTATGAATCTTTCGGATAAAAATCAAGAAGCCCGTATCGAACCGGTTTTAATGATATGTTGATGAATGACCACATAAAAAATTCACCAAGAGGTTCACCTTTGACATTTTTGCGTTTTTTGAAAATGTTTTTTTCGAATTTTCTCTCGTGGTGAATGAATCAGTCCCCCTTAAACGTTTTTGACCCTGCGGGTTCCAGCCTTCCCCAAATTATGTTTGCCTTCCCGTATGGAATATGATAAATTCAAAAAGAAAGTATTCCTTTTATCTGGTCTCAGCCTCGATATATCCAAGAATTTTTGGACCATGTTTGAAAGGAAGTAGCGGGATGTGTGACATCCCAGAAAATCAAAGGAGATGAAAATGACTAAAGCGCAGATTGGAGACACCGTCAAGGTTCACTACACGGGAAGGCTCGAAGACGGAACGGAATTCGACACGTCCAGCGGGCGGGAGCCCCTGGAGTTTACCCTCGGGGAAAAGCAGGTCATCCAGGGGTTCGAGGACGGCGTGGTCGGCATGGAACTCAACGAGTCAAAGACCATCACGATCCCGGCCGACCAGGCCTACGGGCCCTACCACGAGGAGCTGGCCCTGGATGTCCCGAAGGAACAGTTTCCTCCCAACATCCAGCCCGAACTGGGCCTGCAGCTCCAGTTGACCCAGCCCAACGGACAGCCCATCAATGTGGTGGTCACGCAGATCACGGACACCGTGGTGACGCTCGACGCCAACCACCCGCTGGCCGGCAAAGACCTGACCTTCGACATCGAGTTGATGGAAATCGTGCAGTAATCCCCCGCGCCGGATAGGCGCTTGAAGGTGATTCCCGGGGGCCTATCAAAGGTCTCCGGGATTTTTCATTTCTTTTCGAGAATCGCGACACTGTTGTATGGAGCGTAGAGACGGCGGATTGCCGTAATGAAATCGTGGTATTCCTTCGTCCCCGGATAGAGGATTCCCCGTTTGAGGCGAATCACCCTGTGGAACGTGAAGCCGTTTGCACCCTCTTTTACCCCCACCGACCAATCCATGACCTTCATCCGTCCTTTGGAAGCCGGGGGGGCGTAACAAACCTTCATCCCCGCGGGGAGGGTTATCCGGATCTCGGTATCGCTCGTCAGCATCCGGTCCACCATGAAGGGACCCCGCCGGTTTTCCGAAAGGGTTTCCAGCCGGAGGGGAAGACTGGGGCCTTCCAGGTGAATATACGTGAATTGTCCGCTGCCGGGGAACTGACAGGGTATCTTGAACTTTCCCTCGAGAACAACGGGAGCCGCCAGGGTGTTTAAGCCCTTCCGGCTAATCTCCCCGAGGGACCGGGCCAGCGGGTCGATGTCGTGGAGGATCTGGAGGGCGGCAATGCGCCATTCGTCCCGGGTCATGTACCGGAGCCAGCTCCGGGTTTCCACCGCCCGGGACCCCTCCGAAGTCGTCTTGAATTTCCCCTCCAGGTCGAAGGCGCCGGTCGGCGTGAGGAGAAGACGGGAGACCTCCCGGTTGGGGTAGTGGATTCTTGATGGGGTCAAGGCGCCTTCGGATAGATCCAAAACCCGTTTCCCTTGAAGTCCCGTGTAACCCGGGGGAAGGTCTTTTGCGTAGAAGGCGTAGTCTTTTCCCTGGCAGCGCACCATGACGTCGTCGAAAAGCGGGGGCAACGGCGTGTCCTTGAAGGGCGCCAGAAAGGTTCTCGCCGTGTTCGCCGCGAGGTAAGAGGGTGAAAGCCCGCGTTTCTTCAGGAGATGGTAAAAAAGGATGGCCAGGTCGATGGAGGAGCCGTAGCCCTTTTTCAAGGTTTCCGCCGGCGCCTGGAAGGAGAGGGCGGTATGGAAGTAATCAATGGGATAGGGAATAAAGCGTTTCATGAGGGCCTCGTAGAGGTCGTCCGGCGTTTTCTCCATGAAGGGATCGACCCCGGCGGAGAGTCCCGGGGTGGAAAGAGTGCCGGCGAAAAAACGGGCGGCCTCCTTCCAGGAGGCGAGGGTGGTCAGAAAGAGGCAGGTCCCCCGGTTCTCGATGGGCGGCAGTCCGGGCTCCTGAACCCGCCGTGGGACGTTACGGGCCTCGTAGCGGTAAGTGACCGTCTTGCCTTTCCAGCTTTCTTTCCTCTCCAACTTCAGGCGGGGCAGCTTGACGGTCAGTTTCATCCCCACGGGAAGGGTGACACGCACCACCTTCCGGACCACGGGGTCCGGGAGGCGAAAGCATTCCATGGCCCAGAATCCTTTTCGTGACTTCACCCTCAGCCTTATCTCCACCGTCGTTCCCGGCTCGACGGAGGGGAAATTCACCACCTTGACGCGCTGTTGCGAATAGAGGGTCGCGCGGGCGTCTTCCGGGGCGTTGATGTCGTGAATCTCCTTGTCCGTGACGGGGATGGATTTTCCGTCCGCCCTGAGTGTCCGCGCCTCTAAAACCTCCACCGACTGGGTGGATGTGTTGTAGGAATATTTGAAATCGGCGTGGTCCTTTTTCCCCTTGTAATTCAGGACGTGGACCACCACGTGCGTGATCAGGGTATAACTCCCATCGGGTTTCACCGTGTAGTCCTTCTCAATGAGGCGATAGACGGCGGAATCCTTCGCGTTCCGCGTGGCTTGGGCCTGGGCGCGGAGGGAGGGCCGCGTGATGCAGAGGAAAAGTCCTCCAAGGATGACGAGGGCTGTTACGCGTCGAAGAGATAGACGTTTCACTTTTCACTCCTCAATATGATGGGCAGGGTAACCCGCTGTTGCCTGTCGTGCTGAATCTTCAGGATTTCCTGGTATTGCTCGGGAGTAACCTCGCGTTTTCTTAGCGCGAACTCCCTGTCGATGACCAGGGTGTTTTCCTTTTTCATCGTGAAGGAAGTCCACGCCTCCGCCACGTCGTTGGAGACGTTGGGCAGGACCGGAAACGCGATATCTCCCGGCGGCCGGGTGAAATGGATGCTTTCGACGATCCGGGTCTTGTAGGTATAACCGAACCGCAGGGGGAAACGCCGCTTGACCATGTTCGCTTTCCCGAGAATCCAGGCGTCCAGGATGCCGGGCCTGGGCATGTCGCTTAAGGGCAGCAGGAAGAACAAACCGTTTTTCCCGGTGATCCCCGGCAGGTCGATCTGAAAATCGAGGGAAAAGGCGAAGGGCCGGCTACGGTTCGCCGGATTCGAAAGGGCCACCCGGGAAATGACCATTCCTGGATACCGGCCCTGGAAGATTCTCCGCAGGAAATCCCTCCGTTCCTCGTCCCTTTTGAGCATCATGATGGAGCGGAAGACCGTGTCCACGAATCCCGTGCAAACCGCGTCGATCCTGCCGCGAAGGTGATGATCTTTCGTGAAGATATCCCGGATCGTCAACTGGTACAGGTTCCTGTCCGGGGGCAGGGAGGGCGTGAGGCGGAGGGGCTCGCCGTCCCTGTCCGCGATGAGACAGGAGGAATCCCGCTCGTAATCGGGGAAGAACTGCTTGCTTGTTTCCGAGGTGGGATCCATGTAGAGGAGTGGCCCCCCGGACGTATCCCGGAGCACCGCGACCGCGTGGTTGAAGTAGGGGACGGGGATCTCCTTGTCCAGTTTGCTTCCCACGCTGACCAGAACCATGTTGGCTCGGAAGCCTGCCACGCGCAACATGCTGACAAGCAGGGCGGCCTTGTCCCGGCAGACGCCGTAACGGCGGCTGAAAGTCAGCCCAACCTCGTGCGGTTCGAACCCGGGCCGGTTCTTCTCCGCCGTGATGCCCATGTAGCGGATCTTTTGCGCCACGAAGTAGAAAAGGGCGCGAATCTTGGCGTCGTCCGTGCCAAGCCCGTTCGTCAGCTCACGCACCTTGGCGACGATGGCCGGGGTCGGTTTCAGTTTCGGCTCCGTCAGGTGATAATACCACCGGGACGCCGCCTCCCACGAGGGAAGGGTCGAATAGAGAAGGCGCATGACCACACGCATGAAAGAGGGCATGGAGGGTTCCGGCGTCAGCTGGGGAACGCCCTGGAAAACCCATTGTTGGATTTGTCTGTCCCCTTTTCGCCATGCCTTGTGAATAACCTTTCCTTTTATCTTGTCCTTCACGAGGGTGTAAAGTTTCTTGTCGACCGGCCCCCTTAGGGTGAGGACGTAGGACCGAATGGGGATATTGTATTGACCCAACGCCATGCCGTAGACATGGTTCTGGATGGTCGATTTGAAGGTGTCGCGGCGGACCTTGTAATGAATGGTATCACCCACCGCAAGATCGGGAAGGAAGACCTTCAGAATCTTCTGGTTCGGGTCGTAGATGTTGGCCTCCGTGTCGGAGGTGGGAGTCTCCTCACGGGCGTTCGCCTTCAGGTCCACCGGAACCCGTTTTCCGCCCGGCTTGATTATCTCCATAATTTCCACCTGGAACTTCGAGTAGTCACGGTTGAGGTAAAAAGATTGCACCTTCTCGGAGCGTTTGCCATCCTCGTCCAGGATGGTCATGAAGACTTCGTCCACATCCACGTGGCTTCCGTCCTCCTTGAAGGTAAGGGTTTCGACCTCTCGGCTCAGGACGGCGTGAGAATCGGGGTAATTTTTCTTGGTGATTGCCTTAAGGAAAGAATTATCGGCATGGGAAACGGGAGCCTGCCCCAGGAACGCGGTGAAAACAAGCAGCAGGGAAACAGAAAGGGAGAAGAACCGGTTTCCTGATTTGTTTTTCGTTATCCTCGGCTTTTTCACGTTAATTGTCCTCCGTATTTTCCCAAAGCTAAACGATGCCCTCGGGATTGTCAATTAGTCTACGTTAAAACCCTTCCCTTTTCGCCGGTTTTCTTGACAACCTCGATAGCGGTTGATACGAGAGCCGAAGAAACGTTTCATCTCGAAAGGGGAGGGGCATGACAATGCGTTCCTTGCCGGATTACCTATTCACATGGGGCGTCCACCTCCTTTACGCCCTCGTCATCTTCTTCGCCGGGCGTATCGCCGTTAAAGCAGCGGTCCGGCTTCTCCGGGGGCTTTTGAGGAAGGCGAACCTGGACGAGATCCTGGTAAACTTCATCGGGTCCCTCTGTCACGTGGCGCTTCTCATCTTCGTCATCATCGCGGCCCTCCACGAACTGGGGGTCGACACCACTTCGCTCATCGCCCTCCTCGGCGCGGCGGGTCTGGCCGTGGGCCTGGCACTCAAGAGTTCCCTCCAGAACTTTGCCTCCGGCATCCTCCTCATCCTCTTTCGGCCCTTCAAGATAGATGATTTCGTCGAAACCGCCGGTGTCACGGGCACGGTCGAGGACGTTACCATCTTCAACACGGTCCTGAAGACCCTGGACAACCGGCAGATCATCATTCCCAACGGGATGATCTACAACGACAAGATCATCAATTACTCTACCAAGAACATCCGGCGGATTGACCTGCTCATTCCCATTTCCTACGAGGACGATCTCCGGGTGGCCAAGGAAATCGTGAATGACCTGATCGCGGCCGACGCTCGTATACTGCGGGAGCCAGCGCCCTTCGTCGGGGTCGGCGACTGGGCGGAAAACGGCGTGACCCTCTACGTGCGCCCCTGGGCGAAGGCGGCGGATCTCTGGTCGGTTAAGACCGACCTGCTGGAAAAGATAAAGCTCGCCTTTGACGAGGCAGGCATCCGTATCCCCGCCCAAAGAATGCGGGTGACCCTCGTGGAAAACGAGAAGAAACAGGCGTAACGGGGATCACGCCGGGTTGCGACTCGATTTTTTCCGCAGCAGCGCAGAGAGGAATGCTCCCCAGCCGCCCCCGAGACAGCCGAACCCCACGTCCCGGATGTCTCCCACCCGGTCGGGCAGGAAGGCCTGGAAAAGTTCGTCGGCGCCCGAGACGAGGAAAACGACGAGGAGGGCCGCGCCTACCGCCTGTTTCCACCCCCTCTCCCGGCAGGCGGTCGCCACCAGGAACCCGAGCAACCCGTACTGGAAGATGTGTACCCGTTCTTCCGGAACGCGCATCCCCTTGAGGAAGAGAACTATCCCGGCAAAGGAGAGGGCGGCCATGAGGAGGCGGGACGGGGAGACGCGGTTTTTTCGGACGAGGAACAGGAACAGGCCGGCGGCTCCCGCGAGAAGGAACCAGGAGATCTGGTGCACTCCAGACGCGCCGATCAACCTCTCCAGCCACCCCAGGACCCTCCGGGCGATTGCCGCCGAGAGAATGAGGTAGGCGATGTATGCGACGATAAATCTCTTTAGGATCACGGTCTTTTCGCTCCCGCAGGGCATGCCCCTATTTATGCCAAAAGGGAGAGTCCGTCAATCTTTCCTGTTCTCCTTGAAAAGCGGAGGGAGGCTATGTTAAGAGTAAGGGCAGGATTGTCTTGGGGGAGATGATGAATAATCCACATATATTGAAGACGTTCGACAAGGAATTGAAGACCTTGAAGGACAAGATCCTCGAGATGGGGGAGATGGTTCAGGAGGCCATTGCCGCCTCCATCCGGTCCCTGGTGGAACGGGACTCAGACTTGGCACGCAAGGTTATCGAGGACGACCATAAGGTCAATGAATTGGAGGTCCAGATCGACGGAATCTGCCTCTCCCTCATCGCCTTGCGTCAGCCGGCGGGGGGAGACCTGCGTTTCATCGCCACGGGGCTGAAGGTCAACGTGGACCTGGAGAGGATAGGGGACCTGGCGGTCAACATCTCGGAACGGGCCCTCGACCTGAACAAGGAGCCGCAACTGAAACCCTACATCGACATCCCCAGGATGGACGAGGACGTCCGCTGGATGATCCGCGGCGCCCTGGACGCCTATGTGAAAAAGGACGAGGCCATTGCCATGGAGGTGATTCAGCGGGACGAAGAGGTGGATCAGTTGAACATGCAGATCGCGCGGGAACTCCTCACCTACATGATGGAGGACGCCAAGAAGGTCTCCTCCGCCATGAAGATCATGATGGTGAGCAAATACCTTGAGCGGGCGGCGGACCACGCGGTCAACGTGGCGGAGCAGGCCATCTTCATGATGAAGGGGACCGTCGTCCGGCATCAGAAGATTATTTAAGGGCCTGCACTTGAACGCAACCGGACGAAAGCGAATTGGGCTTTGGAGTTTGCTGGTCGTCTTGACCGTCCTCTTCGGTTGCGGCAGGAAGGATGAGAGCACCCCGAAAAAGAAAGGCGGCTATGCCTCCATCATCATCGCCGGCTCCACCTCCGTGCAACCCTTCGCCGAGAAGTTGGCCGAGATCTATATGGTCAAGAACCCCAATACCGTGGTGAACGTCCAGGGGGGCGGCAGCACGGCGGGGATCCGGGCGGCCCAGACGGGTATTGCCAACATCGGCACGAGCAGCCGGAACCTCCACCCGGAGGAGAAGGGTCTTTTCGAAATCCCCATCGCCTTCGACGGCATCGCTGTCATCGTGAATCCCAAAAATTCCTTGCGGAACCTCTCCACGGAGACCCTCCGCGCCATCTATGCGGGGAAGATCCTAAGCTGGGAAACCCTGACAGGCGTCAAACACCGGATTACCACCATCACCCGGGAGGAGGGCTCCGGCACTCGGGGGGCCTTCGAGGAGTTGGTCATGGAAAAGCTGGAGATCGATCCCGGGTGCATCGTTCAGGATTCCAACGGGGCCGTGCGGGAGCTGGTTGCCACCGACCCCTACGCCATCGGCTACATCTCCCTCGGCCTGGTGAACAAGCAGGTCAGGGCGGTGGCCCTGGACGGCGTGGCCCCGTCCGTGAAGGCCGTCAAGGAGAAACGCTACCGTTTCTTCCGGCCCTTCCTCTTCTTGACCCGCAAGAAACCGGCGGGCCTGCCTCTCCATTTCATCTGCTTCGTCCTCTCGGACGAAGGACAACGTATCCTGGCAAAAGAAGGCCTGATTCCCGCGTCAATCATCCACGGAGAAAGCGACCTATGTCGGCAGCAGACATCAAAAGAAAAGAAAAACTGATACAGAGAATCTTTCTCGTCGTCGCCTTTTCGTCGCTCTTTTCCCTTTTTCTCATCGCCCTCTTCATCTTTGTGGAAGGCCTGCCCATGATCTGGAAGGTGGGGCTCAAGGACTTTCTCCTTAGCACCCGCTGGTCTCCCACCAAGGGCCACTTCGGCATCTTCGCGATGATTGTCTCTTCCTTCTGGGTGACCATTGGCGCCCTTCTTTTCGGGGGACCGCTGGGGCTGATGTGCTCCATTTTCCTCGTGGAGTTCTCCTCCGCCCGGATGCGCGCTGTCATCAAGCCCGCCCTGGAATTGCTGGCGGGGATTCCTTCCGTGGTCTACGGCTTCCTCGGCGTTGTCTACCTGGTGCCCCTCGTCCGGGACTACCTGGGGGGGCCGGGGCTGTCTCTGCTCACCTCCTGCATTATCCTGGGGATCATGATTTTGCCCACGGTCATCAGCATCTCCGTGGACTCCCTCGTGGCGGTTCCCGATTCCTACCGGGAGGCCGCCTTTTCTCTGGGAGCGACCCGGTGGCAGACTACCCACATGGTCACCCTCCACGCCGCCAAGTCCGGCATCATCACGGCCCTTGTTCTGGGGATGGGACGCGCGGTGGGGGAGACCATGGCCGTTATCATGATCGCCGGAAACGCCTTGAAGATCCCTCTCTCTCCCTTGGATCCCATCCGGACCCTGACCAGTAATATCGCCCTGGAAATGGGCTACGCTAGCGGGCTACACCGCCAGGCCCTGTTCGCCACGGGCATCGTCCTGTTCTTCTTCGTCATGGCCTTGAACATGATCGCGACCCTTTTCGCGAGGAGGAAAGTGCTCAAATGACACCGCGCCGCGCCGAACACGTCGCCATAGGCCTGATGGTCAGCGGAGCCTTTCTCGCCCTGGCCATCCTCTTTTTCATCATCGCGGTTATCATGATCAAGGGGCTGCCCCACATCACGGCTCGCTTCCTCCTGGACAACCCCATGGACATGGGGCGCGCGGGTGGTATCTTTTCCACCATTGTCTCCACCGTCTATCTCCTCGTGGTTTCCCTGGTCATCGCCATCCCACTGGGTGTAGGCACCGCCATTTATCTCACGGAATACACGGAGGAAGGAAAGATCACCAAGATCGTCCGGTTCGGGACGGAGTGCCTGGCCGGCGTGCCCTCCATCATCCTCGGGCTGTTCGGGTTCATCCTCTTCGTCATCAAGCTCGGTTTCGGGTGGAGCGTCCTCTCCGGGGGCATCTCCCTGGCCATCATGATCCTCCCCGTCATTATTCGGACCTCGGAGGAGGCCATCAAGTCGGTCCCTCAGGCTTTCCGGGATGTGAACGAGGTCCTGGGTGGCTCCAAGTGGCAGGGAGTCACCCGGCTGGTGCTTCCAAACGCGGCCCCGGGTATCTTGACGGGGGTCATCCTCAGCGTGGGCCGAGGCATCGGCGAGACGGCGGTGGTCATCTTCACCCTCGGAACCTCCCTCCGGACCCCCTTTTCCATCTTCGACTCTGGACGGAGCATGGCGGTTCACTTCTACATCCTGGCACGGGAAGGCATCTCCATGGACAACGCCTACGCCACCGCGGCGGTCCTGGTCTTCTCCATCCTCATCATCAACATCTTCTCCTATTACCTGATGCACAAGTTCGTGGAGGCGCGAAGATAAATTGAGTGCGAAAACGGTCGTTATCGAGGCGCGGGATGTTTCCCTGCGCGTCGGCGAAAAAAAGATACTGGAAAGGATAAACCTGGAGATTCGCAGAAACGAGATCTTCGGGATCATGGGGCCGGCGGGCAGCGGGAAGACCTCTTTCCTCAAGCTGGTCAATCACACCTTCCGGGCCGCCGGCATGGCCCTGGAAGGGGCCCTATATGTCCTGGGCGAAGATGTCCTGGGCGAGGACGTGAATCCCACGCCGCTGCGCCGGAAGGTTTCCATGGTTTTCGCGACCCCGGTGGTGCTTCCCATGAGTATCTTCGAAAACCTCGTCTACGGCCTGAAAATACAGGGCATCCGGGATAAGCACACGCTCCGGGAGGCGGCGGAACGGGGGCTCAAGGCGGCCATTCTCTGGGAGGAGGTCCGGGACCGGCTCCACAAACCAGCGCAGAAGCTCTCCGGCGGGCAACAGCAGCGGCTCTGCATCGCCCGCGCTATGGCCCTGTCTCCGGAGATTCTTCTGCTGGACGAGCCCACCTCCGGGCTGGACCCCATCTCCACCTTCCGGATCGAGGAGGCGCTCAAGGAATTGAAGCGGCATCATGCTATCGTCCTCGTGAGCAACAACACGAAACAGATCGCCCGGGTCTCCGACCGGTGCGCCTTTTTCCTCATGGGAGAGCTGATAGAAACGGGGAAGACGGCCCAGGTATTCACCGTCCCTAAGGAAAAGAAAACGGATGACTACATCGCGGGGAGGTTCGGCTAATGACGGTGGACTATACCCTGAAGGCGGAGGGCTTCAACCTCTTTTACGGGGAATTCCACGCCCTGAAGAACCTGAATCTCTCTATCAAGCGGAACACCGTTACGGCGCTCATCGGCCCCTCCGGGTGCGGGAAATCGACCCTGCTGCGGTCCTTCAACCGGATGAACGACCTGATCCCGGGCGTGAAGACCGAGGGGGCCATCTTTTTCGACGGCGAGGACATCACCAAAGAGACGGTAAACCTGGTGCGCCTGCGACAGAAGATCGGGATGGTTTTCCAGCGCCCCAACCCCTTCCCCCTCTCCATCCGGGACAACATCACCTTCGGCCCGCGGGTGATGGGTGAAAAGAAATCGGACGTTCTGGATGAAATCGTGGAAGACTCCCTGAAGCGGGTCGGTCTCTGGGAGGTCCTGAAGGAGGACCTCAACCGTAACGCCCTGGCCCTGTCTGACGAGCAGCAGCAGCGGCTCTGCATCGCCCGCCTCCTGGCCGTCAAGCCGGAAATCGTCCTGATGGACGAGCCCTGCAGCGCCTTGGATCCCATCGCCACCCTGCGCATTGAGGAGTTGATGCTGGAGCTCAAGCGCCGTTACACGGTGGTGGTGGTTACCCACAACATGCAGCAAGCGGCGCGCGTCTCGGACGAGACGGGCCTCATGTATCTGGGCGAACTCGTCGAGTTCGACAAGACCAAGAAGATTTTCACCTCGCCCTCACAGAAAATAACCGAAGACTACGTGACGGGCAAGTTCGGTTAGGGAGGTGGACGCTCATTTGCGACAAGGTCTGTGACGCCTCCCGACCGCCGAAGAAACACCCCTGCCCGGACTGTCATTTCTGCCAGTGGTGCAGCGAGGACCGTTGCCGCCTCTGCCGGAAAAAGGGCCCTCCCGAAAAGCACCTGAGCTACGAGGAACAATGTGCCCTCTACGACCGCCTCAACGCGAGGCTTTTCCAACGGAACCGGGGGGAATGACCGGCGCCCATTTCAGGCTCGGCGTTCTCATGCTCGATACCCGGTTTACGCGCGTTGCCGGGGAAATCGGCCACCCCGACACGTTCACCTTCCCCGTGCTTTACCAAGTGGTCGGCGGGGCCGACGTCCGCAGGGTCATCCTGCAAGACGATGGCAAGATCGTTTCCCGATTCATCGAGGCTGCCAAGACGCTCGAAAGGAAGGGTGCAGACCTGATTGCCACGACCTGTGGGTTCCTCGCCCGCTACCAGGTAGAGATTGGCCAGGCTCTTTCCGTCCCTTTTCTTTCTTCCTCCCTTCTCCTGCTCCCTCTGCTTCACCAGGTCTTCGGGCGGCGGGGGGTGCTGGGGGTCGTCACGGCCTCGCGGCGTCACCTAACCGAGGTCCATTTTAAGAGCGCCGGCGCCGCCGACGTTCCCGTGGCCGTCGCGGGCATGGACGGGTGTGACCACTTCAACCGGGCCATCATGAAGGAAGAGATCCCCCTCGACCCGGTCCGTTTGGCGTCGGAAGCTATCGGCGTGGCGCGGAGATTGGTCGGCAGGCGACCGGAGGTCTCCGCTCTACTCCTGGAGTGCACAAACCTCTCCCCCTACCGGAGACAACTCCGGAAGATAACCGGCCGTCCCGTTTTCGACATTCTGACGGCCATCACGATGTTCGTCGACGAGACGCGGGGATGAAAAAAAACGGCGCCCAAGACCGTCGCGTCACCGGGCGCCTGAAAGTTTTTTTCTTTTTCGAAAATAGAATAAAAAAAGAGGGCCTAATGAAACTGGCCGGGTTTCTTGGCGGTAAATTCTTCCTCGACGATCATGCCGTTGTTCTTGAGGGCGTCGCGGAGTTCCTCACGCGTGATGATCCCCTTCTTGACTAGCAGATCCACCAGCGCGTTCTGGTGAACGATGTTGGTTAAAATCAGGTCGTAAACCATTTCGTCGTCTCTAAAATCGTCACTATACTGTGCCAAAGAATGACCTCCTTTAATTGGCGCTTTCCTTTCCCGCTTATACTTCAGTTTATGGGCTTTGTCAAACTTTTCAAAATCAAACAGCCGGATGGAATGCCACCCGGCCGCCGCGCGTATCGTAACCCCCGGTTACGACAGGTCAAGCCGCTCAGGTGAAGGCACCGCCGCCGCAGGAACTGGAGGCCGAAAATCCGCCGCCGCTGCTTCCCGAAGAAAAGGCCGACATCAGCCGCTCAGGGTTCTTGGCATGGCATTTGGGGCAGGTCACCTCTTCCTTGTTGGCGCTTGCCCGCATGATGAGCTCGAACTCGTGACCGCATTCCTTGCATTTAAATTCGTATATGGGCACCCTCTCTCACCTCCTTTTTGACGTGGAATAATGTAATACGCGTTTCGCGTCCTGTCAACCTTCTCCATTGAAACCTGCCCCCGCTGATCAGCAAGGGAGGATTCAAGGGAATGGGTTGACGGGAATTACTTGGAATTCTTCTTTTTCTTGTATCGATCCTCGATACTGCAGGCCTCACTCATTCAGGTCGATACCCCCAGCTTGGGGAACACGAACCTGTTCAAGATAAACCAAACACCAAAGATGATAATCAGCCAGAGCAGATCGCTGTCCATATTGTCCCTCAGTTTAAAGTTATTTAAAATTTACCAAAAAAATTGTGACAAGTCAAAGGAACCATATCCCTATTTAATAGCACCGTCAGCACACGTTTGGGGAACGGATTGAGTGTTCAAATCAGCTTCTCACGGCACAAAAACGTGCGTCACGGTGGTTTTTTACAGGATTGGCAACCCTAGAGGGCCCTGGAGACAGGAGACCAAAACTTTTCCCCACGCATTTCTGTTTTCTTATACTGCTTCCATCCCCATAAGCCCGGAGATGAATATGAAGAAAGATTTTTTGAAAGTCATGGGAAGGAAAGAACGAAACTGGTGCTATGAAAGGGAAGTTCGTATCTATGGCGGATTAGACTCAGCGGTTTCAGACGAAAATTTCTATATAGATTTTCCAACCCATACGATAAAAGAACTTTTTTGGGGGCTTAATTCTACCCGGAACACCTTGAGATAGGCAAAAAAGATAAAACAGAGAAGGTGATACAACCACCTTCAAATTTTCGAAATGGAAAGGGATCCTAAAGCCTTTAAGTTGATTCCAAATGAAATCAAGGGCCGAAGAAACTTTCTATTGTTTTTAATCCTGTCCATCCAAATATGGCATGAACGTCTAAGGTGGATCCATTAACAAGCCGATTTTGAAAAATTCTTCATCCCGTGGTATCAAGAAACCATGAAGAAGATTCGGGACCTGCCGGAGCATGAGCGGCCGAGGGAGAAGCTGCTGGCAAAGGGCGCCAGGGCGCTTTCCGACGAGGAGCTGCTCGCCGTGCTTATCGGGAAGGGGACGCGGGGACACGATGTCCTTTCCCTGTCCCGGCGGCTCATCAAGGTCATCGACGAGAAGGGGACCGCCTTGAAGGCGGAGGATATCATGGTGCTGGAGGGTATCGGGACGGCGAAGGCGGCGCTCATCGCCGCGGCCTTCGAGTTCGTGAGGCGGCGGATCCGCCCCGAGGGGGTGAAGATCCAGTCGCCGGCGGACGTGCTTCCCCTTCTCCGCCACTACGCCGAGCGGAAGCAAGAGCATTTCCTGGCGGTTTCCTTAAACGGCGCCAGCGAGGTGATGACCGTGCGGGTGGTGACCATCGGGCTCATCAACATGAGCCACGTTCATCCCCGGGAGGTCTTCGCCGATGTCATCACGGAACGGGCCTCGTCGCTCATCGTGGCCCACAATCATCCCTCCGGGTCCCTCGTTCCCAGCGAGCAGGACAGGGCGGTGACCGTCCAGTTGAAGAAGGCGGGGGAGATCCTTGGCATCAAGCTTCTGGACCACATCGTCTTCAGCCGCCGGGGCTACTACAGCTTCCTGGAGCACGGAGAGATTTAGATCTTCCGTATGCTCGGCCGCTGTTTTGTCGCGTCGGCCGCTGAATTTCGTTTTCCTGTTTCAATAAGAAAAAAAGCGGGAAAGGAAATTTCCCTTTCCCGCCGTGAATCGCGCCGGTTCCGTCAGAACAGGAACAGGAGGATGATGTAGATGGGGATTCCGATGAACATCAGGGCGATACAATAGCCCATGATATCCCGCGCGCGGACACCACAGATGCCGAGCAGGGGTAGCGCCCAGAAGGGCTGGAAGAGGTTCGTCCACTGGTCGCCGTAGGCCATGGCCATGATGGTCTTGGGGATGGAGAAGTGGAGTGTCTCCGCCGCTTTGACCAGTACGGGGCCCTGGACGGCCCACTGTCCGCCGCCGGACGGCACGAAGATGTTGACGATACAGGCGCTGATGTAGGTGAAGATGGGATAGGTGGTGGCGCTGGAGATGGCGACAAACCATCCGGCGATGACGGCCACCAGGCCCGAGAACTTCATCATGCCCATGATGCCGGCGTAGAACGGGAACTGCAGGATGATGCCGGCGCACCCGCGCACCCCATCCGCCACCGCGCGCACATAGGCGATGGGACGCTTGTGGAGGATGATACCCACGATGAGGAAGGTGAAATTGACGATGTTCAGGTTCAGGGCGAAGCCGTGTTTCCCGAAGTAATAAAAGATGTAGATCAGACCGCCAAGGCCGATAAGCCAAGAGAGGATCACGCTGTTTTCCAGCTTGTCCGCAAAAGTCCAATCCTCTTTCGGGGTTCCCTCGTCCTTTCCCACCTCGCAGAGGGCGGGGGAGATGGTCTCGATCTTGCTCTCGTCCTTCGGGGCCATCAGGAACATGACCAGGGGAATCACGATCAGCATGACGATGAGAACCGTGATGTTCAGGGAGCTGCCCAGGGTCTTGCTGACCGGGATGATGCCGATTTCCTTCGCTAAGAAGTGTCCCTTGGTGGCGACCAGCAGGGGCGCGGAACCGGAAAGGCCCCCGTGCCAGACGGCCAGGCCCGCGTATCCCGCGGCAACCAGAAGAGGATAGTGGAATTTGCGGTTGTTAAGGTAGCCCTGCCTGCCTACCTCCAGGGCGAAGATGGCGCCCACGATGAGACCCAGGCCCCAGTTGATGAGACCGGCGATGACCGCGACGAGCGCCACGAGCATGGCCGCCCCGGCCGAGGTCTTGGGGATACCGGCCAGCCAGCGCAGGAACTTCTGGACGGGCACCGTGGTGGCCAGGGCGTAGCCTGTCACCAGGATGACGCACATCTGCATCCCGAATTTCAACAGGACCCAGAATCCCTTGTACCAGTCGAGAATCATCCCGAACCAGGTGGTTTTCGTGAAAATCAGGCCCAGGATGTAGGTAAGAATGGTTAAAAGTATCGCGAATATCATGGGATCGGGCATATATTTATGCGCCCAATTGGAAAAATAATTCCCCATTCTCTCAAGCATTTTTCTCCCTCCTTATTTAGGTGTTAAAATGCCTTTTTATATTCGTTTCATATCACCTCCTTTCGATTTTACAGAATATTAATTCCATGCATCCATGATGTCAATGATTTTCTTTAGGGATTTCATAAAAACGTTTTATTCGTTCTTAATCCTAATTTAACCGGGTTCACGCCCATGTGTCATGCAGGGTGGATGGCCATTTCCCCGGCGGGAAGGGCCCTCCATTGACAGCGGGGGAAAAATTTGTTTATGAACGCACGTCAAGGAGGCGATGATGACGACAGATACGTTGCAAGAGAAGATTTCAGGTATCAAGGAGATTGATCCGGCCCTGGACGGGGCCATCTGGGAGAAACTGGACGCCCAGGCGCGCCCGGACCGCAGCCTCGGCCGCCTGGAGGAGTTTGCCTTCCGCGTGGCGCGGATCCAGGGGACGCTCACGCCGGCGATCAAGGGAAAGACGATTTTCACCTTCGCGGGAGACCACGGCGTGGCAGAGGAGGGGGTGAGCGCCTTTCCCCAGGAGGTGACACACGAAATGGTGGCCAATTTCATCCGAGGCGGGGCCAGCGTGAACGCCATCGCCGGGTTTTACGGCATCGAGGTCTGCGTGGTGGACATCGGCGTGAAGGGGGATTTCGAGGGAGTGCCCGAACTCGTGGGTCGCAAGGTGGCTCACGGGACGCGTAACTTTCTCGTGGCGCCCGCCATGACGGAGGCGGAGGCGGCGCGGGCGATTCTATCGGGAATCGACCTGGTTTCCGAGAAGGTGGAAGATGACGTGAACCTCTTCGGAACGGGGGACATGGGTATCGCCAATACAACCCCGAGCACGGCGGTGTTGTGCGCCGTGACGGGCGCGGACCCGGAAGATGTCACGGGCAGAGGGACCGGGATAGACAATGCTACGTTGAAACGGAAGATCGCCGTCATCCGGCGGGGACTCGAAAGGCACCGGCCCGATCCGAACGACCCCATCGACATTCTCTGTAAGGTGGGGGGATTCGAGATCGCGGGCATCGCGGGGGAGATCCTTGGCGCGGCGCTGCACCGGTGTCCCGTGGTGGTGGACGGCTTCATCTCCACGGCGGGGGCGATGATCGCCCTGCTTCTGGCGCCGGCCGTGAAGGATTACATCTTCATGGCCCACCGATCCCAGGAACCGGGCCACGGGGAGATGATGCGGTGGATCGGGCTCAACCCCATTGTCGATCTTGCCATGCGGCTGGGCGAGGGGACCGGGGCCGCCATCGCCATGAACCTGCTGGAGCTTTCCACCCACGTCCTGAACGACATCGCCAGCTTCGAGGAGGCGGCGGTTCACAGCCCGGAAGACAAATGAGGCGGTTTCTCGACGCCGTGCGCTTTTTGACCATCTTCCCTATCCAGCGGTGGGCCGCCCCGAGCGCCGGACAGATGGGCGCCGCCATGGTGTTTTTCCCCTTTGTGGGTGCCTTGCTGGGGCTCATCTTGATACTCGCTGCCTGGCCCTTGTCGCGCGCCTTCCCCCCGGGGGTGTTGGCGGCCATCCTCGTGGGGGGACTCATCGCCATGACGGGGGGGCTTCACTGGGACGGCGTGGCGGATACCTTCGACGGCCTGGCCGGGGCCCGGGGGGACCGGAAGCGGATGCTTGCCATCATGAAGGACTCCCGGATCGGGGCCATCGGAGTCTTATCCCTTGCCTTTCTCGTCCTGTTCAAGGTTATCCTCTTGGCGGGATTGCCCCTGGATCGCTGGAAGGCGGCGCTGCTGCTCATGCCCATGCTCGGGCGCCTGCTCCAGGTGGCGCTGGCCGCGTGGGGGCGCTACGCCCGCGTGGAGGAGGGCACGGGCAAGGCGTTCGTGGAGGGCATGGGCGCCCGGGATTTCTACGTGGCCCTGGCGGGGACCGGCGTGATTTCCCTGCTGGCCGCGGGATGGACGGGGCTTTTCATTCTGGCCTTGAGCCTCCTCTATGGCCTCGGCGTCAAGGTTTTCTTCGATAGTAAGATCGGCGGGGTGACAGGGGATATCCTGGGTATGGTAAATGAAACGGGAGAGATTTTCGTCCTACTCCTTTTCTATCTTTTTCCTTAAACGGCCTTCTCTCGAGGCGGCATGGAGTTTTCACGGTTGCCTTTTCCCCCTAAATCAAGTATTATCCGCAAAATTTTTGCGTAAGGAGTTATGGCATGCTCAAATTCATGCGTCAACACGCCACGTCCTGGTTTATCAAGATTGCCCTCGGGCTTATCATCGTCGTGTTCATTTTTTGGGGGGTCGGCGGATTCAGGGGAGACCAGGGCGCCGTCGTGGCCAAGGTGGGCGGCACGATTATCGACGTAAAGACCTACCGCGGCGCCTACCAGAAGATGGTGGACTATTACCGGAAACAATACAAAGGGCAGTGGAACGAGCAGTTGCTCAAGTTGATGGATGTCAAGCACAGGGTCCTCAATCAGCTCGTCAACCAGGTGCTTATCGCCCAGGAGGCCAAGCGGCTGCACATCACGGTGAGCAAAGAGGAATTGGCGGCGAGTATCGAGGCCATGCCGGTCTTTCGGAAAAACGGGCATTTCAGCCGCAGGCTCTACCTCGACTTGCTTCGTTACAACCGTATCGAACCGGCCGATTTCGAGGCCTCCAAGAGGCGTGAAATCCTTTACGAGAAGGTCAAGAGCCTGGTGGCGGATCCCGCCTCCTTCGTGACGGATGCGGAGGTTAACGAGCTTCTGCGCCTCCAGTATGAGAAACGCCGCCTGGCTTACGCGAAGATTGCGGCAAAGGATTTCATGGCCAAGGTGACGGTTACTGAGGCGGATCTGAAAAAATATTACGAGACCCACAAGGAAAAATACCGGGAGCCGGAGAAGGTCGCGGTGGCGTACCTCCTGTTCGAGCCGAAGGACTACACGGACAGGGTGAAGGTTTCCGAAAAGGAGGTCAAGAAATATTTCGAAACCTTCCAGGAAGCCTACCGGGTGCCGGAGAAGATCCGCGCCCGCCACATTCTCTTCAAGGTTCCTCCCAAGGCCACAAAGGAGGAAGTGGCGAAGATAAAGGCGGAGGCCGAGAAGGTCCTGAAGATGGCGAAATCCGGGGAAGACTTCGCCAAGCTGGCGGAGAAGTATTCCCAGGGGCCCACGGCCAAAAAAGGCGGAGACCTGGGATATTTCACCCGCGGCATGATGGTCAAGCCCTTCGAGAAGGCGGCCTTCGCCCTGAAGAAGGGGGAAATCAGCGGTCTGGTCCGAACCACCTTCGGGTTTCATATCATCAAGCTGGTGGATAAGCAGCCCGTCCATGTCAAGCCCTTCGAGGAGGTCAAGAAAGATATCGAGATGAAGTTAAAGCTCCAGAAGGCGAAGGACGTGGCCCTCAAGGAGGCGGACAAGGCCTACACGGCGCTTTATAAGAATCCGGACCTGTCTGTCTACGCCAAGGCCCACGGGTTGAAGGTTCACAAGACCGGACTCTTTTCCCGGGAGGAGAAGAAGGCGCCGGAGGTGATTCCCGAGACCGCGTTCATGAAGGCGGCGTTTGGATTGCAGAAGGGAAAGGTTTCCTCCATCGTTCAGCTGAAGCGGGGATTCTGCCTGATGGCCTTGACGGACCACAAACCCTCCCGGATTCTTCCCCTCGAGAAGGTGAAGGAGAAGGTGACGACGGCTGTGAAGAAGGAAAAGGCGGGGGAATTGGCGAAAAATAAGGCCGAGGCCCTGATAAAGGTCTTAATGAAGGGGGAAACCCTCGAGGAACTTGCCAAGAAAGAGGGAGTGACCGTCAAGAAGACGCGGCCACTGAGCATGATGAATCCCTACGATCCCGACCTGGGTGGCGCGTTGGCCGGGGCTATCAACGAGGTGGCCCTGCTGACAAAGACGCACCCCGTGGTGCAACGACCCATCCCGCTGGGCCCCGCCGATTACGTTGTCTGCATTCTCGACGAGATCATTCCCCCCACCCGGCAGGAGATGGAGAAGGCCACAAAGGACATGAAGACCCGCCTGCGGGAGGTCAAGGCGCAAAAGGCCCTGCAGAGCTGGCTTGATACCCTCAAGAAGAAGACGAAGATAGAGATTAACAAGAAGGTGCTGGATTCCTTTTTGTAAAGGCGGCGAGGGCCTTTAAACTTTTGACCTTGTCGCCGCGGCCCAGCCGGGCCTGCTGAATGCAGCGGTCCAGCGTGTCGATGGAATTTTGGTAGGTTTTTAGGTCGACCGGGTAGGGATGCCCGTCCTTCCCCCCGTGGGCGAAGCTGTAAACGGCCGGCTCCCTGAAACTGGGGATTTCACCGAACATCACTTCCGACAAAAGCGCGAGGGCGCGCAGGGTTTTGGGACCCAAGCCCCGGATGAGAAGAAGCTCCTCGAAACCTTCCGGTGGGGTCTCGTAGGTTGTAAGCAGGGTCTTTTCAAGGTGCGCGGGGCGGAAGGTCTCGGCGTGGATGGGATGGTGCCGGGGCAGGGAGAGGGTGTCTATTTTTTTTATCTCCGTGACGAGACGTTCCGGGGACTGGGCGGCGAGGGTGACCATGGCGTCCCGGCTCGGCCGGCTCCGGCGGGCGACGAGGTTCAGGATGGTTTCTTGCCGGTGGTTGCCCAGGATGGCCTTGTGGGGCTCGTCGACGAAGGACGAAACGGCGTCGCTCAGCCAGTGGTACCGCCGGGCGTAGCGGTTTCCGGCATGCATCCCCTGCTGGACCACGGCCCACTTTCCCGACCGGGTGAAGAAGAAGGCGTGGTGGTAGAGCTGGTAGCCGTCCTGGACGGCGGCGGAATCGACCTTGGCCACCAGTCGGCTCGTTTGGACAAGGGCTTCCCCCAGGGAGAGGCCCAGGGTGTCGCAGACAGAGGTGATTTCATCCGGGGTTTTCCGGGAGGTTTTCCCCTTTCCCCCCGCCGCGAAAAGCCCCATGTCGAGCCCCCGTTTTTTCAGGGCCTCCTTGACGGCCCCGCACGTGGTGGTGGTCAGCCCGCTGCTGTGCCAGTCGAAGCCGAGGACGCAGCCGAACGCCTGAAACCAGAAGGGGTTCGAGAGGTAGTCCAGGACCTTGTCCGGGCCTTGGTCCATGACCATCAGCTCCAGGATCGCCCCGCTTAGCGTGACCATCTTTTCGAACAGCCACCGGGGGGCCTTGCCCCCGTGCAGGGGGAGGTGCGCGACGCCGGTTTTCATGGCGTCATTATACCAGCTTGAGAGGGATTTGTTAAAACGTTAAGGGAGGTAGGCGTTTCAAGGGTTGACGGCTTCGTAAAAAGTCCAATTTCTGCGTCGCGCTGCATCCCTCGTCATTGCAGCCTACTTCAAGTACGCCTCATTCCTCACGAATTGCGCTCCTTGAACTTGAAGCTTTTTACTTTGCCTTGAAAACAAGGATTTTTGCGAATCCATCAAGGGTTGAGCAGAAACCGCGTGAACCAGCGCAGCGTCATCTCGAGCATCTTTTTCCTCAGGGATTCGTCCAAAAACTGGTGGTCCGCCCCATCCACGATCCATATCTCCTTGGGCTGGGAAACCCTTTCGTAGATGAAGAAGGCGTTTTCCGGATCGACGACCGTGTCCCTGGATCCGTGGATGATGAGGCAATGGTGGGCGTCGTGAAAAGGAAACGTGTCGAGACGGGTTCGGAAGTCATCGAAGTAGTGGGGGTAGCGGTCGTAAACCTCCTTCAGCTCCGGCGCGGGCCGGGCCGCCCGTTTGACCGGCGTGGCGAGCAGGACCATGGCGTCGGCTCCCTTCAGGGTTCCCGCGGCGAGGGCCACGGTGCCTCCCATGCTGCTGCCGAACAAGCCGAGGGTCCCGTTGCAGGTGTCAAGGTTCCGGACCCATTCCATCACGGTCGTCAGGTCGTCGATTCTCCGGGTGAGGGTGGCGTTTTCGAAAACGCCGCCGCTTTCCCCGCAGCCGGTGAAGTCGAAACGGACGAAGCCGAACCCCGCCGCGACGAGTCGCTCTCCCAGCGCGATATACTTGGGACTGTCTTTGGCGCTCATCATCCCGTGCGCGGCGATGACGTAAGGGGCGGGCGACTTTTGGGGGAGATGGTGAATTCCCTTGAGGGTGAAATCGCCGGTATCGAGATCAAAGGCTTCCTGGCGCATTTTATTCCATGCTCAGCTTGAGGATGGCGTTGTTGTAGGCGTTGATGACGTCGGTCCGCTTCAGCATCCCGAGCAGTTTCCTGTGATTCTTCGGATCGACCACGGGCAGCTGCCCCAGGTCTTTTTGCGCGAATTTCTTCATGGCGGTATCCAGGTTGTCATCCGGCGTGAGGTAGATGTAGTCTTCATCCACGACGTCCTTGGCGATAATGAGGTTCATGAGCTCCTCCTCCATGAGGAGGGGACGGATATCCCGAAGGGAGATGACGCCCAGGAGGTCGCCGTTCCGTGAGATAACGGGAAAGTAGGACTGGACACTTTCCTTCGCCCGCATGAGGATCTGTCTGAGGGGGAGATCCTCGGGAAGGGTGTCGACTTCGTGGATCATGACTTCGCGAACGGGGATGTTGCGCAGGACGTTGATGTCGCGGCCCTGGTGGAGATTGATTCCCTGGCGCGTAAGGTCGACCGTATCGATGGAATCCGGCTGGAGCATGTGCGCCACCACCGTGCCGATGATACAGGCAATCATGCCCGGAATGATGATCTGGTAATCTCCACTGAGCTCGAAGAGGAGAAACAAGCCGGTTAAGGGCGCGTGGGTCACCGCGGCGAGAAAAGAGCCCATCCCCACGAGGGCATAGACCTGGGTGGGGGCGGTGAAGGAGGGAAAGAGGGCGTGGACGAGATACCCGTAGAGCCCGCCCATCATGACGCCGATGTAGATGAGGGGGGCGAAGACCCCGCCGGCCCCCCCCGATCCCAGGGTAATGGACGTGGCAACCATCTTGAAGATGAAGAGACCGAGCAGTAAAGTCCAGCCCATCTGCCCGAACAGGGCCTGCTGGGCGAATTCGTACCCGTTCCCGAAGACCTGAGGGTAGGCGATGCCGATGGTGCCCACGAGGATGCCCCCAAGGGCGGGCTTGAAGTAGGCGGGAAAGTGGAGTTTTTCAAAGAAATCCTTCACGCGGTAAAAGAGGCGGATGAAATAGATCCCGAAGACGGCGCTTAGAAAGCCAAGAATGATGTAGAGGGGGATTTCGAAGAAGCTGGCGATGCGGTAGGGAGGAATGGTGAAGGCAGCCTCCGTGCCGAGAAGGACCCGCGTGATGACGGTTCCCATGGCCGAGGCGATGACCACGGGCGCGAAGTTGGTGAGTTCGTAGTTGCCGAGCATCACGATTTCGAAGGCGAAGAAGACACCGGCGATGGGGGCGTTGAAGGTGGCGGCAATACCCGCCGCGACGCCGCTTGCCACGAGGACCTTCATCTGCCGGGTCGAAACCTTGAGGATCTGTCCGACCCAGGAACCGATGGTGCCGCCGATGGCCGCGATGGGGCCTTCCTGCCCGGCGGAACCCCCGATACCCAGGGTGATGGAGGCGGCCAAGCCCTTAATGAAGAGATTTCGGAGCTTGAAGATGCCGCCCTTCAGAGCGACCGTCTTCAAGAATTCGGGAAAGCCGTAACCGAAGACCTCCTTCTTTCCGAAGACAAGGGCGAGGGGAATGAGGAGGAGCCCGCCCACCATGGGGATGAGACTGATGAGGGCGGCGTGCCAGCCGCCCTGCGAGACCTTGAGGATATCGTAGAGCGTTTCGAAGACGAAATGGTGGAAGAAGAGGATGGTTTCCCTGAAGAGGTAGTTCCCGAATCCCCCCAGCAGTCCGATGACGATGGCGATGAGGATGAGGAAACCCTGTTCGCCGCGCCGGAAGAACGAGAGGGTGAAGGAGACGTTCTTCCTGATTTCATCAGAATTCATCTTCAAAAAATCGGTGGAGATTTTCGTGATTTCTTTTCTCATGGCGATTTTAAAGAGTCCTCTTTTTGCGTTCCGTGTTTCTATTAACTCAATGCCTCGTTGGAGTCAACAAAATTTGTCATAAAAAATGGGAAGAAAAGGTTTAATGGATCGATGGGGCTCGGCGAGGCGGGATGAAGCGGCGAACCGAACCTTGACACCAACCCAAAATTCCTCTAAAAAATATTTAGCGAAAATTCGGATTGGATTTGACCCAGGCGGTAACTGGATTTGCGGGAGGAATGGAGGAATAGATGGAAAATGTGAAGCGCATATTGGTGGTCAGCAGGATGACTATGTTCAGCCGCAAGGCGATACGGTTCGGGATATCGGTGGCCAATAAGTATGGCTCTGAGTTGTATGTTTTGCATATCGCCTACGATTCGAACGTGTTCGAGTCCTGGTTTCCCGTCTCCATGAAGAAATCGGCGGATGAGCTGATGCGCAAGGCGAAGAAGGAAATCGATGACATTATTCGATCGGAGCGGGAAGGCGGCATTTCTATCGAGGAAATCATGGCGAGCGGAAAACCCTTCAAAGAGGTCATGCGGGTGGTGGAGGAAAAAGGGATCGACCTGATTATCCTCCCAACCCATAAGGAAGGGCGTCTCGAGCACTATCTCTTCAGCCGGACCAACGACGAGATCATTAAAGAGATGCCCTGCTCCATCCTCCTCGTAAAATCCGATCCCGAGTTTACATAGACGGCAAGCACAGAACAGGAACCAGGGGCCCCGTTGTCGGGGCCCTTTTTTCTGCACCCTTTGAATATTATTTCATTTTTTCCCGACTGTTCGCTACAGGCACGGGGGGGATTACGGCTGGAAGACTGGGCATTGGATCGTTCTTTTAGGAAGGAATCCCGATTTAAGATTTGACAGTTCCGGGTTTTCAAATATACTTGCCAATAGAAGGTAATGAAAAACGTAAGTCCGAAGGGAGGAACCTATGAAATTTGTGCTATTGGGAAGATACGATTTTTCGAAGGCAAGCGAAGTGGCGGAGAGGGCCCGGGAAGTTTTTCGCCGCCTGCCGCGGGGGATTGACGTGGTCAAGCGGTATTCCGCCGTGGGGCGAAACCTCACCATCACGGTCATACAGACGGATGACGCGAGGAACATCGCGGCGCTTTTGCTGATGTTCGAGGGGCTCATAAAGTTCGAGGTCCTTCCTGTCTTTGAGGTGACCGAAAGAGAAGCGGTCGATTTGACACGGCAGTACCGGGAAACGGAAATGCCCATGCACGGCCCCATATAACATCTCTGCAAGGAAAGGAGCGATTCGATGAAAGGCGAGATCATCCCGGCGCAAGACAAGAATGCCAACATGCGGGATTATGATGAAACCTATAAAAATTTCCGGTGGGAGGACTGGGAAAAGGAGTTTGCCTGGTCCACCACGGGGAAAGTAAACATCGCTTATGAGGCCATCGACCGAAAGGCGGAGGACCCGAAATACGCCACCCGTTACGCCTTGATTTACGATGATGACCGCCGGAAGGAGCGGCTCACCTACCAGCAGATGCGGGACCTCTCCAATAAGTTCGGGAATGTCTTGAGGAAACTGGGTATCCGAAAGGGAGACCGGGTCTTTATCTTCATGCCCCGTTCCCCGGAGCTCTACGTGGCCTTCGTGGGCTGCGCCAAGGTGGGCGCCATCTTCGGGCCCCTCTTCGAGGCCTTTATGGAGGGCGCAGTAAAGGACCGCCTGGCCGACAGCGAGGCGGTGGCCGTTGTGACAACGCCCGACATGGTCAACCGGATTCCCATCCGGGAGCTTCCTCACCTGAAGCATATCATTCTGGTGGGGTCCCAGAACCTCATGCTGCGTTCCGGCGAGGTTTCCTACGAGAAGGAGATGGCGGAGGCTTCCTACGACCTGGAGATGGAATGGGTCGACCGGGAGGACCCCCTGTATCTTATGTATACCTCCGGCTCAACGGGGAAACCCAAGGGGGTTATCCATGTCCACAACGACATGATCGGTCACCTGGCCACGGCGCGCCTGGCCGTGGACCTGCGGGACGGGGATACCCTCTGGACCACGGCGGACCCGGGTTGGGTGACGGGGACCGTTTACGGGGCCTTTGCTCCCTGGCTGTGCGGGGTGAACAACTTCATCAAGGGGGGACGGTTCGACGTTCACAAATGGTACAAGGCCATCCAGGATTACAAGATCACCGTCTGGTACAGCGCCCCGACCGCCTTCCGCCTCATCATGGCGGCGGGGGACGAGGTGGCAAGGCAGTACGACCTCAGCAGCCTCCGAATGATCCTGAGCGTGGGTGAACCCCTCAATCCCGAGGTGGTCTACTGGGGAAAACGGGTCCTGAACCTGAACATCCACGACTGCTGGTGGATGACGGAGACGGGCATGATGATGATCAGCAACTATCCCTCCATGGACATCAAACCGGGGTCTATGGGGAAACCGTTTCCCGGCATCGAGGCAGCCGTAGTGGACGAGAAGGGCAACCCCTTGCCTCCCAAACAGATGGGAGAACTGGCCATTAAGGCCCCGTGGCCCAACATGATGCGGAAGATCTGGCGGAACGAAAAGAAATACAATGAATATTTCGCTCGCAAGCCTTGGTATATCTCAGGGGATACCGCCTTCGTGGACGAGGACGGCTACTTCTTCTTCCAGGGGCGCGATGACGACGTCATCAAGACTTCCGGGGAACGGGTCGGACCCTTCGAGGTGGAAAGCGCCCTGGTGGCCCATCCCGCGGTCGCCGAGGCGGGGGTCATCGGAAAGCCGGATGCCATCAAGGGGAACATCATCAAGGCCTTTATCTCCCTGAAGCCGGGATTCCAGCCCTCGGAGGAGCTTGAAAAGGAGATTATGAAGTTCGTCAAGACCAAACTGGCCGCTCACGCCGCTCCGAAGGAGATCGAATTCCGGACCTCTCTTCCCAAGACGCGAAGCGGCAAAATCGTCCGGCGCGTCCTGAAGGCGTGGGAACTGGGACTTCCCACGGGAGACCTGTCCACCTTGGATGACGATTAGGATCCCGCCTGGCTTGCGTCTCCGGGGGAGCACGCACTCCCCCGGAGCGTGCCGCCCCGACGCGGGAGCGCGTGTCGGCTTTCATGCGGGTAATCGCGGGCTTTTCATTTTCGAGCCCCGCCCGTTTTTGCGGGCGTGATTATCATTTGATGATCTCGCAAAAATCACCTTGCGGGTTTTTTTGGGCTTGCGAGATGTTTTTTTCGGTTGTTAAAGAAAATTACCGTTGAAAAATTCTCTTTTTTGTGCCATAAATATCTACGTTTCCCTTTTTGAAAAAAACCTGGAGTGTGCTTGACAAGGAGCTTTTTTTCGAGTATATAGCGAAATTCAATGGGTAGGGAGCGCTGGCGTAGCTCAATTGGTAGAGCAGCTGATTTGTAATCAGCAGGTTGCGGGTTCGAGTCCCATCGCCAGCTCCATGAAAGGGTGTGTTTCGGAGAGGTTCCCGAGTGGCCAAAGGGAGCAGACTGTAAATCTGCCGGCGTAGCCTTCGGAGGTTCGAATCCTCCCCTCTCCACCAGAAGCGGGAATAGCTCAGCTGGCTAGAGCATCAGCCTTCCAAGCTGAGGGTCGCGGGTTCGAATCCCGTTTCCCGCTCCATTTGGAAAGGGATATGTGAGGCCCACGTAGCTCAGAGGTGGAGCACTTCCTTGGTAAGGAAGAGGTCATCGGTTCAATCCCGATCGTGGGCTCCATTGTAGAAAATAAAGGCAGTCAGGGAGACATAAAAGCTTAATTATTTAATTCCAAAGGGGGTTTAGGTATGTCTAAGCAGAAGTATGAGCGAACGAAGCCGCACGTGAACATAGGGACGATAGGTCACGTGGATCATGGGAAGACGACGTTGACGGCGGCGATCACGAAGATATTGGCGGAG
>JALSPC010000076.1 GCA_026986155.1 bacterium | reverse complement strand
ACAATTATCTTGACAGATAAAGGGGAATGGGTTATATATTTACCCGTCAACGCGGGGTGGAGCAGTTCGGTAGCTCGTTGGGCTCATAACCCAAAGGTCGCAGGTTCAAATCCTGCCCCCGCTACCAAATAGTTTTTTCAGGGAGTTAGAAATTTGTTCTAACTCCCTTTTTTTCGAGTTTGCAGTCCACGGTAATTACAGCCCTCAATTTTCAAGTTTTTCCCTTGCCGAGGTTATCGTTCTTGGTGTTGACCTTTGTGGCTTCCGAAAGATGTGGTATATTTAGAATATATGATGTGAAAGCGGGTTTCGGGACATGGGTTATCTTTTTCAATAAATTTAAAACCCGCGCAAGGATTATTCATGAAACTTTCAATATTAACTAACCAGGCGCCAGCGCGCCGATTCCACCTTCACGCTGTTGTCGTTCCTATCATCCTTTTCCTTCTCGCCATCACCGTCGGGGGCGTCTTCGCCTCGCCAACCCGAAAAGCCGCCTTCAACCCAGATATCGCTGTGAAAAGGGCCTTGCAGCCCTTCAAAGGAGACCTTCCCGCCCTTATTAAACGACGCTACATCCGGGCCCTGGTGGCCTACAGTAAAACAAACTTCTTCATCGAAAAGGGAAGGCTGCACGGTTTCGAATATGAGATGCTGAACCAGTATGAAAAATACCTGAACAGGAAAAGAAAGAAAAAAAAGTGGGTTAAAATTCTGTATATCCCTGTTCCATTCAGCGATCTCCTGAAAAACCTGCGGCAGGGAAAGGGCGACATCGCGGCGGCGGGGCTTACCATCACACCGGGACGCAAGAAACTGGTCGATTTCACCTATCCTTATCTCAAAAACGTCAGGGAAATCGTGGTGACGAACAAGAACGTGAAACCCTTGAAAAGCGTTTACGGTTTGGCCGGCAAAAAAATTTACGTCCGCCAGGGAAGCAGTTACATTCAGCACCTGAGAAACTTGAACGGCAGGCTGAAGTCGAGGCACAAGAAGCCCGTTCGGATCGTCGTCCTTGAAAAATACCTCGGGACGGAAGATATCCTGGAGCTGGTCAATGCCGGGACCTTCAAGTACACGGTGGCCGATAATCACATCGCGAAGATTTGGTCGAAGGTCTTGAAAAATATCAAGATCTACCCGAATATCTCCGTGAGCGAGGGCGGAAAGATCGCCTGGGCCGTGAGAAAAGGAGCCCCGAGGTTTCGCAAAAGCCTTAACGCCTTTCTGAAAAGGAACAAGAAGGGCAGCCATCTTGGGAACATCCTCTTCACGCGATACTACGCCCTGACGAAGTGGATAAAAAACCCCGTTTCCAAGAGCGAGTTAAGGAAACTTAAGACTATGGAATACCTTTTTAAGAAATACGGGAAGAAATACGGATTCACATGGTACATGATTGCGGCCCAGGCCTACCAGGAATCGGGATTAAACCAGAAGAAGAGCCCCTCTGGAGCCGTGGGTGTTTTGCAGGTCCTCCCCAAGACGGCCTCCGACAAGAATATCGGTATCCACAACGTCTATAAGTTAGAGAACAACATCCACGCCGGCGTGAAATACCTCGATTACCTGCGGGAGAATTTCTTCAACGACAAACATATCGATCCCCTGGACCAGGTTTTCTTTTCGTGGGCGGCCTACAACGCGGGTCCAAACAAGATAAACAGGCTCCGGCGCATCGCGAAAAAGCGCGGCCTCAACCCCAACCGCTGGTTCTACAACGTTGAACAAATCGCCTCGGAAAAAATCGGGCGGGAAACGGTGGAATACGTATCGAACATTACCAAGTATTACGTAGCCTACAAGCTCTACTTTCAGAAACTTCAACGTATCAAGGAACTTAAAAAGATTATCAAGAAAAAAGGTTAAAGAATTCAATGGGTGAAAGCCGGTTCAGGTCCTTTTTTCTTCCCCGGTTTTCCCTTTCCTATCTCCTTCGCCTTGTCATTATTGCCGCCCTTGCCATCGTCTTCTTTTCTAAGATATGCATCCCCGTGCGTATCGAGGGAATCAGCATGGAACCGACTTACCACGATGGGAGCTTCAACTTTTGCTGCCGGGTCCCCTACTTCTTTCATCCCCCCAGTGTGGGTGACGTGGTATTCATCCGCATGGCCGGAACGCGCGTTATGTACATGAAACGGGTCGTGGCCATGGCGGGCAACGTGGTAGCCTTCCAGGACGGCTATCTCTATGTCAACGGAAAAGTCAGGCCCGAGACCTACGTGGTTACGGAATGCGACTGGGACCTGCCGCCGCGGAAGGTCAAGCCCAGACACGTCTACGTGGTGGGAGACAACCGGAAGATGACGATAGAAAACCAGGTCTTCGGGCAGGTCCCCGCTTCAAGGATCGTGGGGAAGGCGCTGTGGTGAGTCGTAGATCTCTCGTCGTTTTTATCTTCCTGGCCCTGGCCGTCGCGGTCTTTTTGTGGCTTCACCACGGCAAAGGCGACCGGCAGCAAATAAAGGAAAATCTCCTTGCGCTGGAAAGAGTTGTGTCCATCGCCCCGGGTGAGGCGCGGAAACCCCTTCTCGCAAAAATTAGGGAGATCAGGAATCTGATGGCCGATCCCTGTAAACTTTCTCTCGACGCGAGCGGGATCTCGGGCGCCTACGCGCCTGCCGAAATGGCCCAGCTCGTCGTGAGATTCCAGTCCCAGGTGCACCAGGCAAGGCTGTCATTCCACGATATCAAGATAACATTGCCTGAATCCGGCGCGGCCGAGATCGCATGCACGGGGCAACTCAAGGGACTTACCCTTTCACGGGAACGCCTTGATGAGTTTCGTGAACTTAAGATTGAAGCCTCGAAAATCGACGGAAAATGGAAATTCACCCGGTTCAAGACCATCGAAGCCCTGGAGAAGTAGGACCGCATGGCACACTCAAGGCTCGAAGGTCATCCCCTCGAAAACAGGGGAACGGCTCGCCTTTACCGCTTCGGCCATCTCAAGGACGTAATCGGGGCGTTTCTCTTCCTTCCAGCGCGGGTATCCCCCGCGCCAGACATAGTTCAACAGGTCGTGAAATCCCTCGAAACTAAAGAGATACTCACCGATGGCGACTGCCCTCTCTTTCACGTCGGCGCGGAGCGGAATATGAATACTTACGCCATAACGTCCCACGATTTCCTCCACGAGGGGACGCGTCCGGTACCCTTCGGGATTCTGCTTGAATACCTCCATCAGCGCGGGGAACGGATATTGCCGGTAGACCTCGCCGATAAATCCCGTCAGCCGGGTCCCCGCGATGGCCCCATGAAGATCCCCGATCGCCTGGTAAGGAAGGTCGAATCCCGGTAATTCGTAAACACGGTCGGAGAGCCCCCCTTCCCGCGCCATTTCCCGGACGGCCGCGCAAAAGTCCGTGGCAAAGGTGAAATAGTGCTCCAAAAGCAAAAGGTCTGTCTCGATGTTGAAAAATCCGAACGCGATGGTTCCGTGGCTCAGACTCTCGAAGGCAAGCGGCATACCATCCTCCCTTTGATGGTTTTTCTATTCAAAATCGCACACCGCCCGCTCCTTTTCAAGGGAACGCAGGCAAAAATCATACCCAATTCCAATTGACTTTATGCGGGGCTTGATATATCTTTCACGAATGGAGGTAATGTTAACAAGAAGATGAAGTATGTCGTGCTCGTCGGGGATGGGATGGCAGATGAAACCATTCAGGAACTGGGGGGGAAGACCCCCCTGGAATTTGCCGAAACCCCGAACATCGATAAAATCGCGGCCTTAGGCCTAACCGGAGAAATCAGGACCGTACCCGAGGGATTCCCGCCGGGGAGCGACGTGGCAACACTCTCCCTGATGGGCTATGATCCCGCGCGTTACTACACGGGCCGGGCGCCGCTTGAGGCCGCCAGCATGGGGATTGCCCTGGGCCCGAAGGACGTGGCTTACCGGTGCAACCTGATAACCCTGGAGGTCCTGGGACAGTCCATTATCATGCGGGATTTCACGGCCGGGCACATCTCCTCCGAAGAGGCGAGACAACTTATCAATGGCCTCAACGAAGCCGTGGCCGATAATGAGATACGTTTCCATCCCGGCGTAAGTTATCGGCATCTCATGGTCTGGAAAAACGGGGGCGATGATGTCGCCCTGACGCCGCCGCACGATATCCTCGAGCAGAGCATCGCCGACTATATGCCCCAAGGGACCGACGCGGAGAAAATTATCCAGTGGATGACATCGGCGCAGATCTACCTCAAGCACCATCCCGTCAACCAGAAAAGAATGGCAAAGGGAGAAAACCCGGCCAATTCCATCTGGCTCTGGGGGCAGGGGAAGAAACCCGTCCTTCCCACCTTCAAGGAACTCTATGGTCTTACGGGCGGCGTGGTCTCCGCCGTTGACCTCATCAAAGGGCTCGGGATTCTCGCGGGGTTGGAGGCTCCCCGTGTTGAAGGCGCCACAGGGTATCTCGACACGAATTACGCGGGGAAGGTCGCGGCCGCTTTGAAAATTCTCGAGGGCAACGACTTCGTTTTCCTCCACGTGGAGGCCCCGGACGAGGCGGGACACAGCGGCATCCTCGCGGACAAGGTTCGGGCCATCGCCGATTTCGACCGTCACGTGGTGGGTCCCATGTTCGACGCCCTTCAAGCGTATCGGCCGTTTCGGCTCCTCGTCCTGCCCGACCACCCCACCCCTTTGTCCCTCCGCACACACACCAACGGCACCGTCCCATTTCTCGCCTACGACTCGGAGGGAGCTTACAGCTCTCTCCTCGATTCTCCCCCCCCCTTCTCGGAAACGGGGGCGGAAGCGAGCCCCATAAAATTCAAGAAAGGCCATCGGTTGCTGGAGGCCTGGCTGAACGCTAATCTTAACCCCGGAGAGCCCTCATGAGAAGCAAATTCATCTTCATTACCGGCGGAGTCGTTTCCTCCCTGGGAAAAGGCCTGGCCTCGGCTTCCATTGGCGCCCTGATGGAAAGCCGCGGGCTGACCGTGACCTTTTTGAAGTTTGATCCCTATATCAACGTGGATCCGGGGACGATGAATCCCTTTCAGCATGGAGAGGTCTTCGTGACGGACGATGGGGCGGAAACCGACTTGGATTTAGGCCATTACGAACGTTATACCCACGTGACCCTCTCCAAGGATAACAACTGCACGACGGGAAAGATTTACAACGCCGTCATCACAAAGGAACGGCGCGGGGACTATCTGGGCGGCACGGTGCAGGTCATCCCCCACATAACCGAGGAAATCAAGTCCAACATCCGGAAACTTGCCAACGGGGTGGATATCGTTATCACGGAGATCGGCGGAACCGTTGGGGACATTGAGGGGCTTCCCTTCCTGGAGGCCATCCGGCAGTTCAAACTGGACGCGGGGAGGGAAAACGCCCTCTACATCCATCTGACCCTTGTCCCCTACATCCCCACTGCGGGGGAACTCAAGACGAAACCGACCCAGCACAGCGTCAAGGAGCTCCGCAGTATCGGGATCCAGCCCGATATTATCCTTTGTCGCACGGACCGCTTCCTGCCCAAGGAGGTAAAGGCCAAAATCGCCCTTTTCTGTAACGTGGACGAGGATGCCGTCATCACGGCGAAGGACGTCGACACCATCTACGAGGTCCCTATCGTCTTCCACAAGGAAGGATTGGACGAAAAGATCGTCGAGAAATTGAACATCTGGACGAAGTCTCCGGATCTTTCCGATTGGGAGACAATCGTCGACAAGATAAAGTCCCCCAAGAAAACCGTAACCATCGCCATCGTGGGCAAGTACGTGGATCTCACCGAATCCTACAAGAGCCTCAACGAGGCCATCACGCACGGCGGCATGGCCAACGACTGTCAGATCAGACACCTCTACATCGATTCGGAAAGCCTTGAATCGGACGCGGACGCGGAGGAGAAACTGAAGGACGCGGACGGTATCATCGTCCCGGGAGGATTCGGAAACCGGGGAATTGAGGGCAAGATCCGCGCCATCCACTATGCGCGGACACGAAAGGTCCCCTTTCTGGGCATCTGTCTCGGGATGCAGCTTTCCGTCATCGAATTCGCACGGAACGTGGCGGGCCTGGAGAACGCCCACAGCGAGGAATTCGATCCCCAGACCCCCTACCCCGTCATCTACTGGATGAGCTACTGGAGAGACCAGGAAAACCAGCTACAGAAACGCGAGGGAGCCGTGCCCATGGGCGGCACCATGCGGCTGGGAGCCTATCCCTGCATTCTTTCACAGCCGAGTCTCGCGTGGGATGCTTACAAGCAGGAAACCATTCACGAGCGGCACCGGCACCGGTACGAGTTCAACAACAAGTTCATCGGCACCCTGACCCAAAGCGGGATGACTGTCAGCGGAAAATCCCCGGACGGGGAGCTGGTCGAAATCATCGAGCTGAAGGATCATCCGTGGTTCCTCGGTTGCCAGTTTCATCCCGAGTTCAAGTCCCTGCCAAGGGCGCCTCATCCCCTCTTTGCGGCCTTCATCAAGGCCTCGCTTGAAAACACTCGGAGCAAGACGACATCATGATCCTGAAGCGCGCGAAGGAAATCCTATTAAAGGAATCGGATGCCATTCGGGAGGTGGCGGAGCAACTCGATCATACCTTCAGCCAAGCGGTGGAGATGGTCTTAAACGGTGAAGGCAAGGTGGTAACCACGGGGATTGGAAAATCCGGCCTCATCGCACAGAAAATCGCCTCGACCCTCTCCAGCACGGGAACCCCCTCTTTCTTCCTCCATCCCGCCGAGGCACTGCACGGCGATCTGGGTATGGTGGAAAACGAAGACATCCTCCTGGCCATCTCCAATAGCGGGGAGGCGCCGGAGGTGGTTCGCATCGTCTCCTCCCTCAAACGCATGGGCGTCAAAGCCATCGTAATCACGAAGAACCCCGGGTCATCCTTGGGACAACTGGGAGACATTCTGCTCAGGGTTGACGTGCCCGAGGCGTGTCCCTTCGGGTTCATTCCCACCTCCAGCACCACCGCGACCCTGGCACTGGGAGACGCCCTTGCGGTCACCATCTTGGAAAGACGCGGTTTTACACAAAAAGATTTCGCCATGCTTCACCCGGGTGGCGCACTTGGCAAGCGGCTCCTCCTCAAGGTGGCAGACCTGATGCATGTGGGAGAACAGCTTCCCGTCGTCGACACCGACACGCCCATCAAGGATACCATTTACGAGATCTCCTCCAAGCGCCTCGGCGTGACTTGCGTTTGTGACCGCGAGGGAAGGATGGTCGGGGTCATCACGGACGGAGATCTGAGAAGGGCCATCGAAAAGGATGGCAACCTCCTCGAAAAGACCGCCAAGGATATCATGACCTATAACCCGAAACGTATCAAAAAGGACGCCCTGGCCTCCGAGGCCATCCAGAAGATGGAGCAATACGCGATTACCTCCCTTTTCGTGGTCGACGCTGACGAGCCTCAAATCCCCATCGGCATCGTTCACATCCATGACCTTCTGAAGGCCGGAGCCCATTAGAGTTATCCATGACTATTCATAAAAAAATTAATCGGCTAAGGCTATTCTTCCTCATCGTCATCGGCGGTTTCGTCATCGCTGTTTCCACGGTAATCTATATCAACGTCAAGTTGAAAAACTTCACAAAGAAATCAAATAATATCGTGCAACTATCTAAAAACCTTCCGGATCTCAGACTCGAAAATGTTCATTATGAAAAGACGAAAAAGGGAAAGCTCGAATGGGAGATCGACGCCAAGGTCGCCCATCATTACCAGGGAAAGGATCTCCTTACCCTGGACTCTGTCAAGATGCTTTACTACGGAAGTGATAAGCGCACCGTCATCATTGCGGGAAAACAGGGTCGGATTAGGCCTTCCACAAAGGATGTTGAGCTCCTAGGAAATGTCCATATCAAGAGTAGCGACGGCTACGAGCTTCGGACGAATTCTCTTAAATATTCCTCCAAGACCTCCGCCATCACGACAGGGGACCGGGTCACGATACTCGGCAAGAAATTCAACATCACCGGCGTGGGGATGAACCTGGATATCAAGCGGGATCGCATGAGCATCTTGCACGCCGTCAAGACAACACTGAAGGGCACGAACGTCAAGGGCAACATTCCAAAACTGGGATTCTAAATGAAAAGATACGCTATCTTTTTCGCGATGTTCTGCCTCGTCATGGCGCTCGCCGTCTCAGCCATCGGGGCGAAACACAAGGTCAAGTCCAAGAGAAAAAGCTCCGCCATCACAAAGAAGATGTTCAACTCTCAGGGGCCCATTCACATCGTTTCCAACCGACTCGACGCGGATAACAAGAAACGCGTTATCGCCTTTTCGGGACATGTAGTGGTCAAGCGCTCCACCCTCACCATGACTTGCGACAAGCTAACCGTTCAATACTCCCCCAAGGGGGGAGAAATCACGCAGATCACTGCGGAGGGAAACGTCGTCATCAAGCAGCCTCCCCGTTCAGCCACGTGCCGAAAGGCGATTTTCTTTCAAAAGTCCAACAAGGTGATCCTGATGGGCAATCCCATCCTTTCCGAGGGAAAGAACCGGGTAACGGGCAGCAAGGTGACATTCTTTCTCGACAGTGATAAAACCATTATCGAAGGAGGCAAGAAAGGAAGAGTAAGCACGACCATCGTTCCCAAATCCCAGATGGTCCCCTTCAAGGCCCAGCCATGAGCACACTCCACGCGCGACATCTCGTAAAGAAATTTGGAGAAAAGACAGTCATTCGGGGGGTGTCCCTCGACATCCACTCCGGAGAAGTCGTCGGCCTTCTGGGACCAAACGGGGCCGGAAAGACCACGATTTTCTATATGATCGTGGGGCTCGTCAAGCCGACCAATGGCCAGGTAATCTTCGATGGGGAAGACATTACCCACTTCCCCATGTATCTACGGGCCAGACGGGGCATAAGCTACCTGCCCCAGGAGTCGTCCGCCTTTCGCAAACTTACCGTAGAGGAAAACATCTTGGCCATCCTGGAAACCCTGAATCTTCCCAAGGGAGAAATAAAACTGAAACTCAACAAGCTCCTGGGTGAACTCAACCTGCGCCCCATCGCGGACCGAAAAGCCTACCTCCTCTCCGGCGGGGAACGCCGTCGCGTAGAAATCACGCGCGCATTGGTGTTGTCTCCCAAATTCATCCTCCTTGATGAGCCCTTTGCGGGAATCGATCCTATCGCTGTGGGGGACATCAAGGCTATCATTCAACATCTCAAGGAAAACGGTATCGGCATCATCATTACCGACCACAACGTGCGGGAAACGCTGGGAGTCTGCGACCGGGCCTACCTCATCAACCAGGGAAAGATTCTCATCCATGGAACCCCCCATGAAATCACCTCGGATTCCACGGCGAGAAAAATCTACCTGGGAGAGGATTTCACCCTGCCGGAAACGTATGCAGAAACAGAGAAGGAAACGCTTCAGTGAAGGAAACGGAAGGATAATCATGGCGCTGGAAATCAAGCAGCAGCTCAAACTGGCACAGCAGCTGATCATGACGCCCCAGTTACAGCAGGCGTTGAAGCTCCTGCAGATGTCCAGGCTCGAGCTCCTCCAGACCATCCGCCAAGAAATCCTCGAAAATCCGGTTTTGATGGAAGAAGCGGAAACCACGGAAATCCCCGAGGATGAGGTACCCGACCTAGAAAAGGAAATCCCGGACGCCCAGATGGAGATGTTCATGGATTTCAACTGGGAAGTCTACCTTGACGGGCACAGCCTCTCCAGTTCCTACCACGATAACTACGAGATGTCGGAATCCCCGCCGAACTATGAGAATTTCATCCAGGCTCGTTCCTCCCTCTATCGCGATCTCCTGTGGCAATGGCGGCTGAACAGCCCAGACGAACGTTCCTTCGAGATTGGGAAATATATCATTGGTAACTTGAACGATAACGGATACTTTAACGCATCATTCGAAGATATTTCGAAAGACTTGACATGGATTTCCCCCACCCCGGAAGAATTCGAGGCGGCCCTCTCCCTCGTCCAACAGCTTGACCCCCCGGGAATTGCGGCGCGCACCCTTTCCGAGTGCCTGCTTCTCCAGCTCCGAACCCGCAGCCCTCGGAACCTCGTTGCGGAAAAGATCGTTGAAACCCACCTCGATCTTCTCAAGCGTCGTGACATTCCCGCTCTTTCGAAAAAACTCTCCGTCTCTCAGGATGTGATTTCAGAGGCGCTTCACCTCATCTCTGAACTTGACCCTAAGCCAGGCCGTTCCTACACGCAGGATCCCATCTACCACGTGGTTCCCGACGTCTATGTTTATAAGGTAGACGACGATTTTCTTATTGTGCTTAACAGTGAGGATATCCCGACACTACGCATCAACCCCCTTTACAGAAGTCTGCTTAGGAAAAAAGATGAACTGGCCAAAGACGCCCGGGAATTCATCGAAAAAAAGATGCGCTCCGCCATTTGGCTGATCAAAACGGTTCAACAGCGCCACAAGACCATCTACCGCGTCACGGAGAGTATCGTCCGTTTCCAAAGGGATTTCCTTGATAACGGGATTCAACACCTTAAACCCATGATCCTGAAAGATGTGGCGGACGACATCGGCATGCACGAATCGACCGTGAGCCGCGTCACCCAGGGGAAATACATCTCAACGCCCCAGGGGCTCTACGAGTTCAAGTTTTTCTTCACTAGTAGTGTCAGGTCGACGCGGGGCGGCTCTGTTTCCGCTGAGAGCGTGAAGCACATGATTCGTCAGATCATCCTTAACGAGGATCCCAAGAAACCGTTGAGCGACGAGCAGATCGTCTCCCTGCTCGGGCGTTACCATATCAAGATTGCGAGAAGAACTGTGGCAAAATACCGAGAAGCCATGCGTATTCTGCCATCGAAAGACAGAAAGAAAAATTTTTGACAGGAGGAAACTATGGTCACACACATGACGTTTCGCCATATGGATGCGACTGATGCCATCAAGAATTACACGGAAGGAAAACTGGAAAAGGTCAAGAAATTTGTTCAGGAACCCCTGGATATCCATGTGGTCTTCTCGAAGGAGCGGTTTCAATACCTCGTCGAGATAAATCTCAACGGAAACGGTATTGAAATCCATGCCGAGGACCGGAACGAAGATCTCTACGCCGCTATCGACCTCGCCATGGACAAGATCGAAAAACAACTCCGCAGGCTTCGGGACAAAAAGAAACACAAGAAATCACCCAATCACAGTCGTGCCTTCAAGCTCGCCATTCTTTCACCCAAGGCCGGAAGGGAAAAGAAGCCCCGCGTCATCAAGTCAAACGACTTCGTTGCCACACCGTTAACTCTTTCCGAGGCCATGGACGAGATTACCGGGGACTCAAGAGATTTCCTGGTCTTCACGAACGCCGAAACCTCGCGGATCAACGTGCTCTACAAGCGGAATGACGGGAATTACGGGCTTATCGATCCGACGGAATAAAAGGGGAAGCCATGAAAATCGTTGAATACTTGAAACCGGAATTGATCATCTCGGAAATTCAGCCGCAGGAGAAACAAGAGGTTCTCGAGGAATTCTCCCGGTGTATTGAGCAAGTGGAAGGCCTCAAGGCTGATCGGGTACTTCATGTCCTCGTGGAACGGGAGAAACTGGGGAGTACGGGAATTGGCGAGGGTGTCGCCATCCCCCACGGGAAGCTCCATGACCTTGAACACCTCATTTGTTGCTTTGGGAGAAGCCGAAAAGGAATCGATTTCGAAGCCATCGATGGAAAACCCGTTTACCTCGTTTTCCTCCTTCTCGCCCCGGAAAATTCCGCCGGAACGCACCTGAAGGCACTGGCAAAGATTTCGAAGATTCTGAAGGATTCGTCCTTCCGTAAGCAGCTCATGGAGGCGGAAGACGCCGAGAAAATCTTCGAGATCATCAAGGAGGAAGATGATAAACTATAACGATTCTGCCATCGAAACCACCCTCGAGGTCCGGGAGCTTTTCGAAAACCCGGAAAGAAAATTCAAGCTTTCCCTTCTCGCCGGCAAAGAGGGATTGAGCCGCAAGATCAAGGATCCCCATATCCAAAAACTGGGCCTGGTTTTGGCCGGTGAGTTCCGTTACCTCGATCCCCATAGGATACAAATCTTCGGGAAAAAAGAAATTACCTTTCTCGAGGACATGGCTCCGGACTCCCAGCGTGAAATTCTGGAGAAGATGGGCGCGAAGAATCCCTGCTGCTTCATCCTCTCCCGGGGAATGCCGCCGCCTGAGACCTTGGTGAGGGCCTGCAACAACCACGACATCCCCCTTCTATCCAGCCCCCTGAAAACCTCCCAGCTCATAGACCACCTCAACCAGTTCCTGAAGGACCGGATGGCCCCCAACACCACGGTCCATGGGGTTTTACTTGATGTGTTCGGCGTCGGAGTTCTCATCCTCGGCAAAAGCGGCATCGGGAAGAGCGAATGCGCCCTGGACCTCATCACGCGGGGGCATCGCCTCGTGTCGGATGACGTGGTGAAAATCATAAAGACAGAGCCCTCGGCTCTCTTCGGCACCAGTTTCAGCCTGATCCAGAACCTCATGGAAATCCGGGGACTGGGTATCATCAACATCCGTGACCTTTTCGGCGTCGAGGCCATTCGAAAGCGGAAGAAGGTCGACCTCATCGTGGAACTCGTCGACTGGCTTTCCATTGAAAAACCCGAACGCCTGGGTCTGGACCAGAACACCACAAAACTTCTCGATGTGGAGATGCCCTTCATTCGTATCCCCGTCACCCCGGGAAGAAACCTCACAACCATCATCGAGGTGGCGGCGAGGAACCATATCCTCCGTGTCAGCGGCATCAACACCCCCCGCGAACTGGAGGAAAATATCTTGAAAAAGATGCGGGAAGAGAATCATGGTTGAGGCCCCCTCCCCCCAGATCGTATGGCTGAGCGGACTGTCGGGGTCGGGAAAGACCACGGCAATTAAGGCACTGGAGGATGTGGGGTATTTCTGCATCGACAATCTCCCCATCATTTTGTTGCCAACCTTCATTAATCTCATCAAGAACTCGAAGCTGGACATCCACAAGATAGGCATCGTGGTCGATATCCGGGAAAAGGAATTCCTCAAAGACGTCAAAACGGTCATCGACCAGATCAAGGCCATGGGCGTCACGCTTCGTATCCTGTTTTTGGAATCCTCGGACGACGCCTTGATCACCCGTTTCAAAACGACCCGGCGGCAGCATCCCCTGGCGCCGTCCGGAAAAATCATCGACGGCATCCGGAAGGAGCGGAAGAACCTTTCCTTCCTGAGAGAGATGGCTGACCAGACCCTTGACACGACCAACCTTTCCATCCACGCGCTGCGAAGGCAGATCATGCAGATCATCGCGCCGGGGGACGCCCGTCAGAAGCTCTCCATTACCTTTCTCGCCTTCGGATTCAAATACGGACTGCCCGCAGAGCTCGACCTCCTTTTTGACGTGCGTTTTCTACCCAATCCCTTTTTTGTGGAAGGCCTCAAAAACTTGACAGGGTTTGATGAATCTGTTAGAAAATTCGTTCTTGAAAAGGAGGAAACGGGCGCGTTCCTCTCTCACGTGGAGGGATTGTTGAGCTTTCTCATCCCCCGCTACCTTGAAGAGGGAAAGGCCTATTTGACCATCGGTATCGGCTGCACGGGCGGGGTTCACCGCTCTGTGGTCGTCGCCAGGGAGCTTAAAAACAGATTTTCGGAATCCCTGAAGGACCTGCCCGTCCACTTGATGGACGGATTCAGGGATATTGGATAGGACATGAAGGGAATCGTCATCGCTTGTCATGGAGACCTCGCGGACGGATTCGTCAGCGCGGCGGAGATGATCCTGGGGAAGGTGGATAACGTGAAGGCCGTCTCCGTCGACGTGACTCAAGAGCCAGAAACCATCCAGGAAATCATCCAGGAGGCAATTCGCTCTGTAGACCAAGGAGACGGGGTTTTCATCCTGACCGATCTTTTTGGGGGAACCCCCGCCAACGTGAGTCTCACCTTTCTCGATCCCAACAACGTGGAGATCATCACGGGCATCAACCTCCCCCTTGTCATAAAGCTCCTGAAGGACCGGGAGAAATACCCCATGGAAGCCCTGAAAAAAAAGCTGATTGAGAGCGCCGTGAAGAACATCTTGAATCCCTCGGATGTTTTGAGCGTTGGAAAGTCCTAAAAAGGTGGAAAAAACCCTGACCGTTCAAAATCAATTGGGGCTCCACGCCAGGGCCGCGGCGGAGTTGGTCAAAGTCACGAGTGAATTCCGTTCCGACATCACTCTCAACAAGGACGGCCTTCAGGTGAACGGCAAGAGCATTATGGGAATCATGATGTTGGCGGCCTCCAAGGGAACAAAGGTAAAGGTAACCGTCGAAGGCCCAGACGCCGAGGCGTGCCTGGCCGCGGTGGAAAAGATTTTCAATGAGAAATTCGGGGAAGACTGAAACCATATATTAACATTCCCTTGTTATTTTTAGTGGTTTGCATCCCCCGGTTGCAACTTGTCCAGAGAGGTGATATAGAAATATAGCTTAAAAACATCACCTTGATAGGCGATTAAATGTATAACCAAGGAGGAAAAAACACATGTCCATGACAAATTTCTTGTTTACGTCGGAATCGGTAACGGAAGGTCATCCCGACAAGGTGGCGGACCAGATCTCCGATGCCATCCTGGATTCTATCCTGAAAGAAGACCCGCAGGGGAGGGTCGCGTGCGAGACCCTCGTCACCACTGGAATGGCCCTTATCGCCGGGGAGATCACCACGGTCTGTTACGTGGATATGCCCGAAGTCGTAAGGGAGACCATCAAGGAAATCGGTTACAACGATTCCTCCATGGGATTCGACTGGGAAACCTGCGCCGTCATCACCTCCATCGACAAGCAATCCCCCGACATCTCCATCGGTGTGAGTGAAGGGGAAGGCCTCTTCAAAGAACAAGGCGCGGGAGACCAGGGACTTATGTTCGGGTTCGCCTGCGACGAGACAGCGGAGTTGATGCCCATGCCCATTGTCTACGCCCACCGGCTGACTCATAGACTCTCCGAAATTCGCAAACTGGGCATCGTCGATTTTCTGAGGCCGGACGGGAAGTCGCAGGTTACTATCGAATATCAGGACAACAAACCGGTTCGCATCGACACGGTGGTCCTCTCTTCACAACACACCCCCTACGTGGAATACGAAACCATCCGGGAGGCCCTGATCGAGGAAGTAGTCAAGAAGGTTCTTCCCGAAGACATGCTGGACGACAAGACAAAATATTACATCAACCCCACGGGACGATTCGTCATGGGCGGCCCCCACGCCGACTGCGGCCTGACTGGAAGGAAGATCATCGTGGATACCTACGGCGGCCAAGGAAGCCATGGCGGGGGCGCTTTCTCCGGCAAGGATCCCTCCAAGGTTGACCGCAGCGCCTCCTATATGGCCCGTTACATCGCCAAGAACATCGTCGCTGGCGGACTCGCCAGCAAATGTGAGGTCCAGCTGGCTTACGCCATCGGTGTTCCCGAGCCGGTTTCTGTCATGATCAACACGTTTGGAACCTCCAACTTCCCACCCGACGAGATTGCCAAACTGGTTCGCGAGGTCTTCCCCCTGAAACCCGCCGGCATCATCAAGCACCTGAATCTCCTCCGTCCCATCTTCAAGAAGACGGCCGCCTACGGGCACTTCGGAAGAAACCTCCCGGAATTTACCTGGGAAAAGACGGACAAGGCGGACGAACTGAAAAAACTCGCTGGCCTATAGGCCAGCACGCACTGAAAGGAACAGCCATATGGATTACCACATCGCCGACATCTCCCTTGCCGACAAGGGACGGCTGAGAATCGAGTGGGCGGCGCAGAGCATGCCCGTCCTCAACCAGATAAAGGAACGGTTCGTTAAGGAAAAACCCCTTGCCGGGTACAAACTCTCCGCCTGCCTGCACGTGACCACCGAAACGGCCAGCCTGGTCAAGACCCTGAAGGCGGGGGGCGCGGACGTGGTCTTGTGCGCCTCCAACCCCCTGAGCACTCAGGACGACGTGGCGGCCGCCCTGGTCAAGGATGACGGAATCCCCGTCTTCGCCATCAAGGGTGAAGACGACGCCACCTATTACGATCATATCCGCGCGGCCCTGCAACACGCGCCGCACGTGACCATGGACGACGGCGCCGACCTGGTCTCCTCGCTCCACTTCATCGCATTGGATAAATTGGACGGCCTGCACCCTTCCGTCCGAGACTGGGCCAAATCCCTCGACAAAGCGGCACGCACGGCCCTCGTGGAAAAGGTCGTGGGCAGCACGGAAGAGACCACCACCGGCGTTATCCGTCTCCGCAGCATGGCGGACGACGGGATCCTCCGTTTTCCCGTCATCGCCGTGAACGACGCCATGACCAAGCACCTCTTTGACAACCGTTACGGAACGGGCCAGAGCACCCTCGACGGCATCATCCGGGCCACCAACCGGCTCATCGCGGGCAGCACGTTCGTGGTGTGCGGTTACGGCTGGTGCAGCCGGGGTGTGGCCATGCGGGCAAGCGGCATGGGAGCCAACGTCATCGTCACGGAGGTCGATCCCCTCCGGGCCCTCGAGGCGGTAATGGACGGCTACCGGGTCATGCCCATCGCCGAGGCGGCGAAGATCGGAGATTTCTTCGTGACCTTGACCGGAGACCGGGATGTTATTCGAAAGGAACACTTCCTTCTCATGAAAGACGGGGCCATCGTGGCCAACTCCGGGCACTTCAACGTGGAATTAGACATCGAGGGACTGGAGGAGATCAGCACCGCCAAGCGGAAGATCCGGGAATTCGTGGATGAATACAAGCTGGATGACGGCCGGTGCATCTACCTCCTGGGAGAGGGACGTCTCATCAACCTGGCCGCCGCGGAAGGCCATCCCTCCAGTGTCATGGACATGAGCTTCGCCAACCAGGCCCTTTGCGCCGAATACATGGCCAAGCACGCCCAAGAACTGGACAAAAAGGTCTATGGTGTCCCCCTTGACATCGACAACGAGATCGCCCGACTGAAGCTGGCCGCCATGGGTGTGACCATAGACACGCTAACCAAGGAACAGGAGAGCTATCTCCATTCCTGGGAATCCGGGACGTAGAAATGAAAAGGCGGGACGAGGAATTCACGGAGTTTTTCGTCACCCCCTCGCCCATCGAAGCGGATTACCTGCGCTTGGCGCTATCGGACAATGGTATTCCCTGTTTCATTCGCGATTTGCGTATCACGTCGTATCCCGTCCACGTGAAGAACATGGCGGAGCAGCGCCTCTACGTGGCAACCGGAAACCTGGAAAAGGCAAGGGCCTTGGTCCTCCAGATCATGGAAGACCAGGGAATCACCCTCGAAGGGCGCTTTTCGGATGAAGAGGATCCCCCTTCCCAATCATAGCCCGCTTTCTTCCCGGCGCATTCTCCCCAGACCGGGTTGGCGTGAAACCCTTTACCGTTATGAGGGAATCAATCCATGGGTGAAACAACGCTGCAATCCCTTATCAGGTCCCTGAAGAAGAAAAACCTCCTCAAGAAAATCTCTCTTGAAGTCGATCCCGATCTCGAGATATCGGAGATAACCCAGCGCGTCTTCAGACAGGGCGGACCCGCCCTCCTCTTTGAGCATGTTAAGGGATCCAGGTTTCCTGTCTTGACCAACCTGTTCGGCACGGTAGCGCGGGTCGAGCTGGTTATGGGGAAATCTATCTCTACCATGGAGGACCTCGTCGCCGACCTTCTCAACACAGAGTTCCCGACCTCCCTAAAGGGAAGCCTCTCCCTGCTTCCCAAGCTGAAAAATCTCAAGGCCGTCATCCCCAAAAAGATTTCCTCCCCGCCCTGCCAGGAGATTATCGACCAGACCCCCGATCTCGGCGCGCTTCCCATCCTAAAGACCTGGCCCGGCGACGCCGGTCGTTTCATTACCCTTCCTCAGGTCGTCACGCAAGATCCAGAGACAGGCATGCGAAATGTGGGCATGTATCGCCTCCAGGTTTACGACGCCTCCTCCACGGGAATGCACTGGCACCCGCATAAAGGCGGCGCGCAGCACTTCGCGAAATACGCGCGGCTCGGGCGAAAAATGCCTGTCGCCGTTGCCCTGGGGGGAGACCCCCTGCTGACCTACCTGGCCACCGCTCCCCTACCCGACGGGATGGACGAATGGACACTGGCGGGCCTTCTGCGCGGCCGGAGGATCACCATCGCGCCCTGTGTCACCCAGGACCTGTTCATCCCATCCGACGCGGATTTTGTCATCGAGGGCTACGTGGATCCGGAAGAGCCTCTCAAAGAGGAAGGTCCTTTTGGCGACCACACCGGGTTTTACTCCCCGCCGGAACCCTTTCCCGTCTTCCACGTCACCTGCGTCACCCACCGGAAGGACGCCGTCTATCCCGCCACCGTGGTGGGGAAGCCGCCCATGGAGGACGCCTTCCTGGGGAAACTCACGGAACGGCTCTTCCTTCCCATCATGCGGAAATTTCTCCCTGAAATCGTGGATATGGATCTCCCGGTCCACGGATGTTTCCATAATTTCGTCCTCGTCTCCATCGACAAACAGTACCCAGGCCATGCCCGGAAGGTCGCGGATGCCCTTTGGGGGCTGGGCCAGATGATGTTCAGCAAGTTTATCATCGTCCTCGACCGGGACGTTAACGTTCACGACTACGGCGAGGTCCTCTGGCGCGTCGGGACGCACGTGGATCCCGGGCGGGATACCTTCCTCGCGGAAGGCCCCACGGATCTCCTCGACCATACCTCCCGCCTGTCCTGTTATGGGGGAAAGATGGGCATCGACGCCACACGCAAGTGGAAAGCGGAGGGGTTCGACCGTCCCTGGCCCGGGGAAGTGGAAATGCCCGGTGAAATCGTCGACCTGGTGACAAAGCGGTGGAAGGCGTATGGGTTCGACGCGTAGCCCCCTACCCCGAATTACGGGGACTATCTCCGAGTTTCTCGAGATGATTAAGTTCGAGCACACGGTCTTCGCCCTCCCCTTTGCCCTCGTGAGCCTTCTTTTGGCCACGGGGGGACACCTGACAAAATCCCTCGTCTTCTGGGTGGTGATCGCCATGGTGGGTGCGCGGACCGGCGCCATGGGGTTCAACCGGATCATCGACGCCGACATCGACCGGATAAACCCGAGAACGAAAGACCGAGCCATCCCGGCCGGCCGAATCTCCAAAAGGGCCGCCGTCCTCATCAGCGTCATCGCCTTCGCCCTCTTTGTCTTCTCCGCCGCCATGCTCAACCGGGCCTGTCTCCTGGCAAGCCCCCTCGCCATCGTCATCCTCGTAGGCTACTCCTTCACGAAACGCTATACCGCCTACAGCCATCTCGTTTTGGGACTTGCCATCTCAGGCGCCCCCCTCGGCGCCTGGCTGGCCGCCACAGGCTCCCTTGCGCCGCCCGCCCTAACCCTTAGCCTGGCGGTTCTCTGCTGGATCGCCGGGTTCGACATCCTCTACAGCCTCCAGGACGTGGACTTCGACCGGAAGACCGGCCTCCACTCCATCCCCGCGGCCGTGGGCGTAGCATCCGCCCTCTGGATTTCCCGCCTTCTCCATCTCCTCAGCGTTCTCTTCCTCGCGGGCACGGCGAAACTGTTGAATGCCGGTTCCTTCTATCTGATCGGCGTCACCGTCGTGGCTGTCCTGCTCTACTACGAACACAGTCTCATCTCCCCGCGGGATCTCTCGCGCATCAACACGGCCTTCTTTACAATCAACGGCCTCATCAGTATGATGTTTCTCGCCTTCGTGGCGATCGATATTTACTTGTGAAGAAAGGAGAAACAACCGCATGAAGAAGGCCGGTATTTTGTGTCTCTGCCTCTTATTTTTTCTCTCCGCTGCCTCGGTGGCGGGGGCGGCTTCCGCCACGATTGGGGTCCTGCCCATCGTGGACGCCCTTCCCTTCTACGTGGCGCAGCAACAGGGTTCCTTCAGGGCGCTTCGCCTCCCAGTGAAACTCGTTACGTTCCGGAGCGCCATGGAACGGGACGCCGCCTTCCAGACAGGCAAGATAGACGCCTACCTGGGGGACCTTATCTCCGCCGCCCTGCTTCGAAGCCGGGGATTTCCGGCCAAGGTGGTTTCCGTCGTCCTTGGGCGAACGCCCCGGGAAGGCCTTTTCGCGATTTTAACCCCGCCCGCCTCATCCATCCGGACGCTCAAAGGGCTCAAAGGCAGGCAGGTCGCCATCTCTTCCAACACGATCATCGAATACGTCCTGGACGGCCTCCTGAAGGCGAATGGGATGTCGGAGGCCGACATCAAGAAACAGGAAATCAAGAGCATTCCCATCCGGTTTCAGATGCTCATGAGCGGCAAGATCGACGCCGCCGTTCTGCCCGACCCCCTCGCGTCCCTCGCCCGTTTCAAGGGGGCCCATTGGATCGTCGACGACGGCCAAACCAATCTCTCCCAGACCGTCCTCGTCTGGAACGGCGCCTTCATCCGGCGGCATCTTCCCTTCATGAAGGCCTTCTACCGGGCGTACGACAGGGCCGTCACCCTCATCAACCGGGATCACGAAAGGGTCCGTCCCCTCCTGGTGAAAAAATGCCGTCTGCCCCGTCCCATTGCCCGGACCTTTGAGTTCTCGGATTTTCCCCCCGCCTCTCCCCCGTCCCGGGAGGTCCTGGAAAGGGTTCTGACCTGGATGAAGACCAAACATCTCCTTAAACATCCCGTAAAGATGAACGATCTTCTCTTCAATCCCGGCCTTTTCGATTCCCCCGGACCGTCGAAAGGAAAATAACAACGTCGTTATGATCCAGGTGAAACATCTCCGGTTCGCCTACCCGGGAGGCGTCGAAGTCCTGATCGATGTCAGCTTCGGCGTCGGCAAGGGGGAAAGCTGCGCCGTCATCGGCCCGTCTGGGTGCGGAAAAACGACGCTCCTCTACCTCATCGCCGGCCTGCTCCCTCTGCAGGAAGGAAACATCCGGGTCAACGGCGCCGCGATCACCCGGGGAAACATCCCCATGATTCTCCAGGACTATGGACTGTTCCCCTGGAAGACGGTTTGGGAAAACGTGGCCATGGGGCTGATTCTGAAGCACATCCCCCGGCGGGAGATAGAGGAAAGAATCACCCCCATCCTCGATGAACTCGGTCTGGCACCCTTTGTGGCCTTCTATCCCTCCCAGCTCAGCGGCGGCCAGAGGCAGCGGGTCGCCATCGCGAGGGTCCTGGCCATGAATCCCTCCCTCATCCTGATGGACGAGCCCTTTTCCTCCCTGGACGCCATGACGCGGGAGCACCTCCAGCGCCTCTTGGCACAAATTTGGATAAGACATCAGATTACCTTCATCATTGTAACCCACAGCATCGAGGAGGCCACGTTCCTCGGGAAGAAAATCATCGTCCTCTCCCGGAGGCCCGCGAGGATCCAGGCCATCGTAGACAATCCCCGGGCGGGAGACCCAGCCTACCGGAGCTCAAACGCCTTCTTCGAAACCTCGTCCCGCCTCCGGGACACCCTCTTTTCCATCAGCCAGGATCCCACGCCATGAGACGGCAGCGTTACCTAACCGGCCTCTTGGCCGCCTTCATCCTCCTAGGCATCTGGATTCTTTTGTCCAGATGGATCTCGGGAGGAATCATTCCCTCCCCCCTTCAGGTTGCGCGTTCCTTCGACCTGAAGGCCTTCACCCCCAACTTCATCGTCAGCCTTGGGCGGGTCGTGATCAGCCTTGCCGTCGCCATCCTCGCGGCCGTTCCCATGGGACTTTTTCTGGGGCAAAACCCCGCCTGGGACAAATGGATCGCCCCCATGATCTTCCTAACCTATCCCATCCCCAAGATTGTCTTTCTCCCCATCTTTTTCATCCTTCTGGGTATCGGAAACGTCTCGAAGGTGGCCCTTATCGCGCTGATCGTCTTCTACCAAATCCTGGTCACCACCCGGGACGGGTCCCGCTCCGTGAAGAAGCCCTTCATCGACGCCCTGGTCACATTGGGTGGGGGCCCCCTGGACATCTATCGCCACGTGATCGTTCCCGCTTGTCTTCCCGCCATTTTGACGTCCCTGAGGATCAGCATTGGAACCTCCGTGGCCATCCTCTTCTTCGTGGAATCCTTCGCCACCCGGAGCGGCCTGGGCAATCTCATCCTGGACGCCTGGGGAATGGCGGACTACCCAATGATGTTCGTTGGTATCATCGGCATGAGCGTGCTGGGCATCTCCCTCTACGAAATCGTGGAAATCCTGGAAAGAAAGCTGTGCAAATGGGCCCAACTATAACACCTCCACGCCGCGTGACCATCGTCGGCGGCGGCCTGGCGGGATGCGAAGCAGCCTGGCAGCTCGCATGCCGGGGAGTCTCCGTGACCCTCGTTGAAATGAAACCGGCGACCTATTCCCCCGCTCACAAGTCGCCGAACCTCGCCGAGCTGGTTTGCAGCAACTCCCTCAAATCCCTTCAGTTGGCCACGGCCACGGGCGTTTTAAAGGAAGAATTGACGTTGCTTGGCTCTCTCGTCATGACGGCGGCCCGCCTTCACGCCGTCCCCGCGGGAAACGCCTTGAGCGTGGACCGGGAACGCTTCTCGGAAGAGATCACGCGACAGATCACCGCGCATCCCCGCGTGCGGATGGAATGCCGCGTTATCCGTTCCCTTGGAGATATCGGAGAAAGGCCCGCCATTCTGGCCACAGGCCCCCTCACCCATCCTGATCTCGTCGACGACCTGAAGAAGGTGACGCGAAGCGAGGCCCTCCACTTCTACGACGCCACTTCTCCCATTCTCTTTGCCGACAGCATCGATACCTCCATCGTCTTCCGGGGCTCCCGCTACGGGAAAGGGGGAGACGATTACCTGAATATCCCCCTTGACAAGTCCCAGTATGAAGCGTTCGTGGAGGCGATCTTGAAGGCAGACAAGGTCCCCCTCCATCCTTTCGAATCGGAGACCTATTACGAAGGCTGCATGCCCGTCGAGGTTCTGGCGGAAAGGGGCCGGGACACCCTGGCCTTCGGCCCCATGAAACCGGTGGGACTGACCGATCCCCGGACGGGTAAACGCCCCTACGCCGTGATTCAACTCCGCCAGGAGGACCTGTCGCGTGAACTCTACAGCATGGTCGGATTTCAGACCAAGATGACCTTCCCGGAGCAGGAGCGTATCTTCCGCACACTTCCCGGCCTGGAAAAGGCGGAGTTCGCCCGTTTCGGGACGATCCACCGCAACTTCTACCTCAACTCCCCCGAGATTCTCACCGCGAGGCTTGAATTGAGGAACGCCGCAGGCGTCCATCTCGCCGGGCAGATCACCGGCGTGGAGGGTTACCTGGAATCGACCGCCATGGGCCTTCTGTGCGCCCTTTTCCTCCTTTTTCCCGAGATACCCCCGCCTCCGTCCACGACGGTCCTGGGAGGGCTCTACCGGCACGTCACCACCCCCCAGAAAAGGTTCGTCCCCATGGGGGCCAACTGGGGACTGGTCCGCCCCCTGAAGCAAGGCGTGAAACGCAGGGAGAAAAAGGCGGCCCTGGTCCGCCGCGCCCTTGCGGACATGCGGGCGTGGAACAAATTGATTCCCATTGAAAATACGAAAAACGGGTATATAATGGAAAGGCCATGATTACCTGTGACCGATGCGGTAAACCGCTTCCAGCCGGAAGTTCCAAATATCTTATCATCATCCAGGCCACGGCCGACTTCGACGGATTTCTGGGTGTCGAGGATTTCAGGTACAGCTCGGATTCCCAGCTTGAGAAACTGGCCTATGAATTGAACAACGAACGGGGCGACAAGACGATGAAAGACGTTTTCGAAAAGAAGGCCCTGATTCTCTGCCCCGCCTGCAAAAAGGCATTCATGGAAAATCCCTTAAACCAAGTGGAAAAAGATGCCTACCCCAATGGGCGCTTTCTCCAATAGAAAAAACTGGCGAAGGGGAAGCATCCCTTGACCTATCCCATTCTCCTTGTTCACGGTCTCGCTCGCTTCGATGTTCTCTGGAACGCCCTGCTTGGCATCGATCAAACCCGGTTTCCCTTACTGGACGGGTTGCACTATTTCAAAGGCATCCGAACGATGCTGATTCAAAAGGGGTATTCCGTTTTCAACGCCAATCTCCCCTGGGCCGGCGGCACCGACAGGCGGGCCGAGGTTTTGAAACACACGGTTATCCGCGTCCTTCAGGCCACAGGGGCGGGCAAGATAAACCTTCTCGCGCATAGCATGGGCGGGCTCGACGCCCGGCACATGCTCTACAACGATCGAAACCGGGATCAGATCCATACGAAAATCGCCTCTGTCACAACCATCTCCACCCCTCACGAAGGATCTCCCTTGGCGGACCACCTTCTAAAGCACCTCCCCCTCTTGCTGCGAATTCTGGGGGTCTTCCCTCTGGATATGGGCGGGCTCAAAGACGTTGGAACACGCGCCTGTCGCAATTACAACAGTCGTGCCGATGTGGTGGATTTCGAGATGTCGTGCGAAAAGGATATCCTGTTTCAGACTTATGCCGGAAGACACTCCTACCAGGATATTTCTTTTTTCCACAAAAATCCCTACAAGCTTATCTACCGCCTGGAGGGCGACAACGACGGGATGGTTTCCGTCAAGTCCGCCAAATGGCGCGCGCACTATTTCAGGGGAATCATTGAAAACGCGGATCATCTAAATGAGCTGGGCTGGGTTTTCCCCGATCAGATCATTCGGGGGAAATCCCCAGGGAGATTTTTAAAATATATCCACGGGTTTTACGCCAAACTCGCCGGGGGACTGCCCTGAAATTTCTCACCGGACGCAGAGCCCTTTGAAGCGCCTTTGCCGGAACCTACTCCAAAAAATCCTCGAGCGTTCTTTCACTCAACTCTCGGTCGATCAGTTCGTAGGCCTTCCCTATGTCCTCCTGTCGAACGAATTCCTGAAACAGATTTTCAACAGAAATTTTCCTCGATGGCATCGCGAGGAAGACCTCTTCATCCGTGACCGCCAAGATTCCAGTGTCCACGAGTTTGTCCAGGATCTTATGGGATTCGGGCCATGTTTGTAAGATCTCCGTTTCTTTTGTTCCCCCTCCCCCCCGTTCAAATTTAGAGGCCACGGAACGCAGAATAGCCAAAACAGTAAAAAATTCATTTTGACCCGTTTCCTTGAACCTGAAACGAGGAAACTGGTGATACGATGCCACTTCAGCGCCAATGAATGTCACAATCCAGCAAAAATAGACCCATACAAGAAAAATAGGGATAATAACGAGAGAACCGTAGAGCTTACTCAACGTCTGCATGGACTGGGTATATTTCACATAGATGTCAAATCCATGCAAGAGCGCCAGCCAGAGAATCGACGCGATCACGCCCCCTAAAGCGGCGGACCTCAACCGGACCTGGAGAGGAGGGATAATCAGATAAGCCGCTGTAAAGCCTATCCAGGGAAGCAAGAACGCCAGCGATGTCATCATATATTCGGCAAAAAGGCTCGTATGATAGGCGAATTCCATCTTTGTCTTCAGATAGATGGAAACCCCCATCAATAGGGGTGTCCAGAAAAGAACGTTGGTAAAAACCAGTAAATTCTGAATAAAGGACCGTCGCCTCCGTTTTTTCCAGATGGTTTGAAATGACCCCTGAATGGTATTAAAAAGGGAGTAGGAAAGGAAAATCAATACGATCATTCCCGGCAAACCAAGGGCTCTGGAATTGGAGATAAAGCTATCGATATACTGGTACGCGGACTCCGCGGATTGGGGCAGCATGTGCCGGAGAAAGGCATCGAGAATCGCGTGTTTCATATGGCCGGAGACGCCGTAAACCGAAAATAGGGAAACGCCCACCACAACCAGTGGCACGATGGAAAGGATGCTGATATAAGAGAGATTGCCCGCGTGTACCAGGCATTTGTCATCCAGAAAATCAAGAAAAATATTCTTGACTGCCTTTACAAATCGCAGAGCCGGCCTTGAATCCGCTGAAGTTTTTATTCACTCACCCTCCTTTCACGTTCCTATCACACACTGCATCCATAGCGCAACCATGGAAAATCCAACATTCCCTATTGAATACCCGGCAAAGTCTCGGAAGTTTGACAGCCTACATCGTGTCTGTTAAATCTATGAAAACTAAAACTGAAAAGGGAGGAAAAAATGAAACGATGGAGCCTTCTATTCTTTATGGGGGTATTTTTGTTTGCGATTACTTACAGCGCCCTCGCGGTCGTTCCACAGAGCACCGTTGATGAAATGGCAAAAAACTTTATCGCGAAAAAACCAGTCCCGGTTGTTTCCCCAAATCTTACACTCCAGGAGGCCATGATGGTCCAGGAGGCCTTCGTCTCGAGGATCGAGTCCGTTTACGGGCCCCCGGTTGGCTACAAGGCGGGCCTGACCAGTCCCCCCGCGCAAAAGAAGTTCGGGGTCACCCATCCCTTGCTTGGGGTCCTTCTCGAAAAGATGCTCATTCGGAAAACGAACCTCCTGATGGACGCCCGTTTCGGCGTTTTGCCCCTAACCGAGGGAGACCTGGTGGTCCGCGTGGGTAGCGACGCCATCAACACCGCCGGCAGTAACCACGAGATCATGGCCGGGCTGGATGCCGTTTTTCCCTTCATCGAGCTTCCCGACCTCTTCTATCAAAAAGGAACAAAACTCAACGGGCCCGCCTTGGCCGCCATTAACGTGGCGGCGCGATACGGCCTCCTTGGGAACCCTATCCGGCTTGAACCCACGGATGAATGGGAAAAAAGGCTTGGAACTTTCACCCTTGAAATCCTCGACAAAAACGGGAAGAAACTTGCCAGCGGCAAGGGGAGCAACCTCCTCGGGCATCCCCTGAACGTGGTCAGATGGATCCGGGATACGCTGAAAATGAAAGGTAAAAAACTAAAAAAAGGCGATCTTCTCTCGCTGGGCACCATCACGAAACTCATGCCCGCCAAGCCGGGGATGACCATCCGCGCCCGTTATAGCGGCCTCGATCCGAACGGTCCCGTGGAGATCTCTGTAAGTTTCAAGTAGGAAACAACGGGGGGCAGGGAAAATTTTCCCCGCCCCCCGTTTCAGGACATTTCCCCTTATACCCTTTCTTATTTCTCCAGGTCTTTGACGTAGGATTCGTATCCCTTCCTTCCCATCAGGCCGTAGGTGAGCTTCTTGCCCAGCTCAACGCCCGGCTGATCGAAGGGATTGACGCCGTAGAGAAATCCCTGGAAGGCCACCTGGAGCTCGTAAAAGTAGAGAAGCTGGCCCATGTTGAAGGCGTTGATCTCCTCCAGGCCCAGGAAGATGGTGGGGCGCCGGTTGTGCCTCAAGGCGTGGGTGGTGGCGAATCGCTCGAAGTCCAAAAGCTGCCCGAGGGTATGGTTGGGCAGGTAGTCCAGGGGGGTTGCATACGACAGGGGATAGGGGATATCCAGGTCTCGGCGGGGCCTTGCCACCTTGATAAAGGTAATCACCTTGTCGAAGGGACCCTCCATGTAGAGCTGGAGCTGGGAATGCTGATCGGTGGCCCCCAGGGCGCGGATGGGCGTGGGGCCGGCATGGACCACCTCGCCCGACAGGGCGACCCGTTTCCCAAGGCTTTCGGCGTAGAGCTGCCGGTACCAGTCGGCGAGGGAGAGAAGGCTGTCGGCGTAGGGCATGAGTACCGAGAGGGGCTTTTTCTTCTCCACGTCGTAACAGTAATGGATCACCGCGTTGAGATAGGCGGGATTCTCCTCCAAGCCGGGAGACGAGCAACGGTTCGCCATGGCCGCCGCCCCCTTTAGGAGGGCGACGATATCGATGCCGATGAGGGCCGCGGGAAACAGGCCCACCGGTGTCAGGACGGAAAAACGTCCTCCCACGTTGGGTGGGATGTCCAGGGTGTCGAACCCTTCTTCCCCAGCGATTTCCCTCAGCGTTCCCTTTGCCGGGTCGGTAATGGCCACGACATGCTGGCTGGCGGCGTTTCCCAGGTTTTTCTTCAGCCAATCCAGGGCGATAAGGAACTGGCTCATGGTCTCCGCCGTCCCTCCCGACTTGCTGATAACCACCACCAAGGTGCGGTTGGGCGACAGCAACCCCAAAAGACCCGAGAAGGTTTCGGGATCTATATTCTCCGCGAAGTAGAGCCGCGGGGTACCGCCGCGCTTTTCCGGGGACATCTCGTTGTAGAGGGGGGTCTTGAGGGCGTCTCTCAGCGCCCTGCCGCCCAGGGAAGATCCCCCGATCCCCAGGACGAGACAGGCCTCCATCCCCCGGCGTTTTGCCGCGGCCATCTCTTCAATCCCGCGTGCCTCCGGGACCTTGCCGGGCAGGTCCATGAATCCAACCTCCCCCATCTCACTCCGGCGCGTCAGGGCCGCGTGGGCCGCGGCCGTCTTTTCCCGGTAGAAGAGTATCTCACGCATGGTAAGGCCGTGTTCCGTGCCTATGGCATCCACCAAGACCCCGGAATAGTCGTACTCCATGTTATATATCGTCATTGTCATCTCCCTGAAGGGGTCTTCTTCGTCAAATCTCGATCCGTGCCCTTTCCCCGAAGAGCTTCTTGACCCTTCCCTCAAAGGCATCAAATCGACTTCTAACAAACGCGTAGTTCTCCGGGAGGGCAATCACCGCCTCTTCTCCCTCGGCGTCGTCTAGCACGTGGAGAACCACCGGACACCCCCCGGTTTCGTGCCCCTCCTCCAAGAAGGCGCGCAGGCCGAACAGACCCTCGGTGTTCATGTTGTCGACGGGCAGAAAGACATGGAAGGGACGCTTCACCTCCGCGTCTTTCAAGGGGGTGACTGAAACGGCCTTGACCTTGAACACCTCGCCGCTCTTGTCCAGCGTGCCCTCCACCATGATGGGCTCATCGGGAAGGAGATAGAACGCCACCTCCGTGAAGACGGAAGGGAAGACAACGACCTCGATGGCCCCCGTCAAGTCCTCAAGCTTCACGAAAGCCATCTTCTCCTTCTTTTTCGTCGTAATTTCCTTGGTCTGGACCACCATTCCCGCGATCTTCACTGACTTCCTCCCGTTGACCTTGCCTAACTCGTCAATCGGTGTAACGTTCAGCGCCTTCAACTTTTCCTCGTGTCGTTTCAAGGGGTTGCCCGTGAGATAAACCCCCAGGAGTTCCTTTTCGTAGAGGAGGCGTTTCCCCTGCGGCCAATCTTCCACGCCGGGGTAGTCGAAACGCAGCTCCAGGGCATTCGTTCCCCCCTCTCCCGCCACGGAAAACAGGGATTTCTGCTGGCTCTTCTTGCGTTTCTGGGCCTCCTGCGCAATGGAGAGAACCTCGTCCAGCCCCTCGAAAAGCCTCGCCCGCGAAACGCCCAAGGAATCAAAGGCCCCACACTTGATGAGGCTGTCGAGGACGCGCTTGTTGACCTTGCGCAAGTCGAGCCGGGTACAGAAATCGAGGAAGGAGGTAAATGAACCGTTTTCCTTTCTTTCGCGCACGATGATCTCCGCGGCGCCCTCCCCAACGTTCTTGATGCCGGCCAGACCGAACCGAATCCCGCCGTCCTCGACGGTAAAGAAGAGGTCGCTCTTATTGGCGTCGGGGGGAAAAACCTCGATTCCCTTCCCCTTGCAGTCTTCTATGTAACGGGCGAGCTTGTCAGAATTCCCGATCTCGGTGTTCAACAGCGACGCCATGAATTCGATGGGATAGTGGGTCTTCAGGTAGGCCGTCTGGTAGGCGATCATGGCATAGGCGGTACTGTGGGACTTGTTGAAACCGTAGCTGGCGAACTTGGCGATCTGTTCATAGAGGGCTTCCGCCTTCTTCTTTGGAGTGCCCCTCGCCACCGCCCCCTCGACGAATTTCTCACGGAGCTTGGCCATCTCCTCCGCCCGCTTCTTCCCCATGGCCTTGCGCAGCTTGTCCGCCTCTGTGGGCGTGAAACCCGCCAGCTTCATGGCAATCCGCATCACCTGCTCCTGATAAAGGATCACGCCGTAGGAATCGTCCAGGATTTCCTTGAGCTCGGGGATGTCGTAGGTAACCAGCTTCTTGTTGTTCTTTCTCCGGACAAACTCATCAGCCATCCCGCTTTCAAGTGGCCCTGGGCGATAGAGGGCCAGCAAGGCGATCAGGTCCTCGAAGATGCGCGGTTTCACGCGAACGACCAAATCCCGCATCCCCGAGGAACTTTCAAGCTGGAACACGCCCGAAACGTCCCCCTTCCTGAGCAACTCGTAGGTCTTCTTATCGTCCAGGGGAATGGATTTCAGGTCGAAATCCGCCTCCCGCGTCTCCCGCACCAGGTTCACGGCCCGTTCGATGACCGACAGAGTGGAAAGCCCCAGGAAATCGAATTTCACCAGGCCGATCGACTCCACGCAGCCCATGTCGAACTGGGTTAGGACCTCTCCTTTCTGCCCCACGTAGATGGGCAACAGGTCGATGAGGGGCTTGCTCCCGATGACCACCCCCGCGGCATGGGTGGAACTGTGGCGGTAGAGACCCTCGAGGGTTCGGGCTATCTCCATGAGGCGAGCCACGGCCGGATCGTTCTCTATCATCTCCCTGAGCTCTATCGAAAGTTTGACAGCCTCGTCGAGGGTGATCTTGGGGGTTGCAGGGATCGCCTTTGCCACCCTGTCCACCTCCGCGTAAGGCATACCCAGCACGCGTCCCACATCCCGGATGACCCCCCTGGCGTTCATGGAGGCGAAGGTGATGATCTGTGCCACGTGGTCGCTGCCGTACTTCTCCATCACGTAACGGAGGACCTGGTCCCGCTTTTCCTCGGAGAAATCGCAGTCGATGTCCGGCATGCTTACGCGGCCCGGCGTCAGGAACCTTTCAAACATCAGCTTATAGGGAATGGGGTCGATCTCCGTGATGCCGAGGGCAAAGGAAACGAGGCTCCCAGCCGCGGAGCCCCGGCCAGGCCCGACGGCAATCTGGTGGCTCTTAGCGTAACCGACGAAGTCGCTCACGATGAGAAAATAATCAGAAAATCCCATCTTCTTGATGGTATCCAGTTCGTAGGCAAGACGTTCCCGATAGAGTTTTTCGTCAAACTTTTTCCCCTGGGCCCGCAGTTCCGCAAAGTAGGCCTCAAGTCCCTTGACGGCCTTTTCCTCCAAATAGGTATCGTGATCCCGGCCCTCCGGCAACTCGATACTCGGGAAGAGGTATCCTTTGAAGGAGAGATCCACGTCGCAGCGTTTCGCGATTTCAAGCGTATTCTCGATTGCCTCTGGAACATCTTGAAATTGCTTCATCATTTCTTCAGGCGACTTAACGTAGAATTCGTTCGTCTGGAACTTCATCCGCCCCTTGTCATGAATGGTTTTTCCCGTCTGGAGACAGAGCAGAACCTCGTGGGCCTCCGAGTCCTTCCTTCTCAAGTAGTGGCAGTCGTTGGTGGCAACGAGGGGAATTCCCTCATCCCGGGAAATCTGTTTCAAAACGTCATTGACAGTTGCCTGTTCCGAGATGCCGTTACTCTGTATCTCCAGGTAAAAATTCTCCTTGCCGAACAGGTCCCGGTAGTAGCGGATCCGCTCCAGGGCACCGTCCGTGTCCTTGGAAAGGAGGAGTGAGGGGATTTCCCCCTTCAGGCACGCGGAGAGGGCAATCAGTCCCGCGTGATATTTTTCGAGGAGTTCATGGTCGATACGCGGTTTGTAGTAGAAACCCTCAATGTATCCCAGGGACACGAGGTGAATCAGGTTCCGGTAGCCCTCGTTGTCTTTCGCCAGGAGGATCAGGTGGTTCGAGGTATCCCGGTTGGTGTCCCGCTTCTTCTTGAAGCGACTCTCGGGCGCCACGTAGACCTCGCACCCGATGATGGGATGAATGCCGTGCTCCTTCGCCTGCCTGAAGAAATCGAAGGCGCCGAACATGTTCCCGTGATCCGTCAGGGCCACGGCGTTCACGCCGTTTTCGGAAAGTCTCTCGAAAAGCTGGGGAAAGCGGATCGCCCCGTCCAGGAGGCTGTATTGACTGTGCAGGTGCAGATGCACGAAGTCGCCTTTTACCGTCGCCATGTCACTCCCATTCTATGGTGCTTGGAGGTTTGGAACTGATATCGTAAACCACGCGGTTCACGCCCTTCACCTCGTTGATGATCCGGTTGGACAAACGCGCCAGCAGGTCGTAGGGTAGTCGGACCCAATCGGCCGTCATGCCGTCCACGCTGTGAACGGCCCGGATGACGATGACTTGCTCGTAGGTCCGCTCGTCGCCCATCACCCCCACGGTCCGGATGGGAAGAAGCACCGGAAAAACCTGCCAGATCTCGTCGTACAAGCCGGCCCTTCGTATCTCCTCCGTGACAATCGCATCCGCCTCCCGGAGGGTCGCCAGCTTATCCGGCGTTACATCGTCCAGCATGCGGATGGCCAGGCCGGGCCCCGGGAAGGGATGCCGCCCGATGAGAACTTCGGGGAGGCCCAGGACCTTGCCCACCTGGCGAACCTCGTCCTTGAAGAGCTCCCGCAGGGGCTCGACCAGCTTCAGGGGCATCGCCTCGGGAAGGCCCCCCACGTTGTGATGGCTTTTGATGGTAGCAGAGGGTCCCTTGAAGGAAACACTCTCAATCACGTCCGGATATAAGGTTCCCTGGGCGAGGAATTCGACCCCTTCTATCTTCTCCGCCTCGTGGACGAAGACATCAATAAAGGTCCGCCCAATGATCTTACGTTTCTCCTCCGGGTCGGTCACACCTTTCAACGCCGCCAGGAAACGGTCGGTGGCATCATGGTAGATGAGGTTCAGGTGGAGCTTGTCCCGGTAGAGACGGACCACCTCCTCCGCCTCGTTCTTCCTCAAGACACCGTTGTTCACGAAAATGGGATAGAAGTGGTCCCCCACCGCCCTGCCCACCAGGGCGGCCATAACCGTGGAATCCACGCCGCCGCTGACGGCGCCGATCACCTTGCCCTTACCAACCTGCCGCTTCACCTTTTCGACGGCCTCCGCGACGAAAGACTGCATGGTCCAGGAGGGCACGCAGCCGCAGATTTCGAAGAGGAAGTTCCGGATGATGTCCCGACCCCGAACCGTGTGGTGCACCTCCGGGTGAAACTGGAGACCCCAGATGGGCCTGTCCCTGTGCCTGACGGCGCACACGGGGGAGTTGTCCGTTCTCGCCAGGATCTCGAAGCCCTCCGGGAGGGACTCGACCCGGTCCCCGTGACTCATCCAGACTCTTCGTTCCTTCTCGTCGACGTGCTCAAATCCCTTGAAAAGGCCCCCCGTTTTCAGGATCTCGATCACGGCGGGGCCATACTCCCGCCGGTCGGAATGGGCCACTTCTCCCCCCATTTGCAGGGCGATCAACTGCAGCCCGTAACAGATGCCAAGGATAGGAATTCCCAGATTAAGCAATTTTTCAGAAGAAATGGGCGCCCCTTCCTGATAAACGCTCGAGGGCCCTCCAGAGAAGATGATTCCCCTGGGATTAAAGGTACGTACCTTCTCGACGGGAAAGTTGTAGGGCTGGATTTCGGAATAGACCTGTTGCTCTCTGACGCGTCTTGCGATCAACTGGGTATACTGGGAACCAAAATCGAGGACAAGGATCTTGTCAGCAGGTTCTGTCATCTAAATGCCCCTTTCTCCGATGAATCCGGGGGTAAATTTCAAGCTCATACGGATGGTATCACAGTGCTTTGGAATCTAAAAGGGGGAGTGGCTGCGCCACAATTTCAGATAAGCCTTCGCCAGCCCAGGAGGCAAAGCATCAACCTCTCTACGACTGATTAACCTTTCGATCCAAAGATCCCTTAATGACGAAGGGTACTTATTGGTTAAAAGTCTATAAGTTAGAAACTTTTTTTGTATCATGCGAATTGTAACATTTTTTCGCTGTGCATTTTCCACCCTGCCAATAGTCACAGAATACCGTTGCCTAAAATTTATTAGATGCAGAATATACCGATAGGAGAAAAACAAGGCCAGTAAAATCAGGATTGCTGCAACCACCCCAAAAAGAAACCTTGAACTTCTCAGTTCGATTCTTTGATAAATAGGCGCCTTTTCCACCTTTGCTTTTTTAATATAACCCAATTTCAGCAGTTCAGATAAAATATTGCAAGTGTCGAATCGTCCCATCAAGCTTTTTTCGACAATCTCATATACCGTTCGCCTGCCATCAACAAGATCATAGACAATCTTTTGATTATATGTTAATCCTTTTTCCTCTGTATCGTTCTCGTCAAGTAAAATGTTCCGCGTCGTAGGCAATTTTTCAAAAACAACATTCAATGTAGGTATGGTTTTCTCAATCTGCTGCCATTCATCAACCATCCAGCTGACGTTCAGCAAAAGCTGTTCGGGGCTTAGAGATGGGAGTACTTTCAGATAATCTGATTTCCCCCTGTTTTCAAATTCAAATACGCCCTCTTTCCATTGAAAAAGATTATAGATCGTCTCATATATCTGAGTTTGAATCACCGTCTGAATATCTTCTTTCGTCACTAATTTTCTTTTCAGGAGGATTTCACCCAAATATTGCACCGTTCCTCTCTGTTCTTCCAGGGCATTCTCCAGTTGCTCACGGGTTAATTTACCTGATGTAATCAGCATTTCTCCCATGAGCATTTTATGGTCGCTTCGATCGGGTTCCACGCGTACAACGTTCCCATTTACGAAGAAGATACGGACTTCCTTATTGTTCTTACGGACAGTCATGATTCCAGTTTTGGATTGCTGCCCAATCAGTTGAATAATTTCAGAAATTTTAAAATCCTCTATACTTCCTCGCAATCCCATCAGCCTCTATCCCTCGCAAAGATTAAAATCATTTGAGTGAAACCACCCGCATAGGTTAGTAAAGCCAAAACCAGAAACAGATGCCCTCCGAACGAATAGCCGAAAAACCATTGGCTCAACAGGTGGGAAAATTGTCCAAACACGAAATATGCACTCAGGAAGAAGAAAAAAAGGTAAGACACCACCAAGCCAATAAAGGTTTGGTCCTCATAGAAAAATATACCTCCAGCAGGAAAAATTCCCATTAAGAAACTTATCAGTTTTTCGCGTTTTCGATAATTGGCAATCTCTTTCTCCTTTTGTTTGACAAGTTCTGGATCGGTTTGAGAGACGCGCTGCTGAATCATCTGACACTGGTGACACAAACCTTGGCTGTAATGGATTGGGATTGATTTGAAAAAAAGCTGGCCGCAACGCAAGCAAGGAGTGGCCAACGCAAATCTTCTCTGCAATATTGAAAAAACAATGATCAAAAAAATCAAGATCCCGGGCATAATAAAATTGTTCCTGAAAGGTTCATTTAGAAAAAAAACGTTGAAAAGAGCATAAAGATCTTTAGGCAAGGTTCCGGGTGCCAGAGCGCGATGCCATATAACCAGGGGGGAGAGAAGGCAATCCGCCAGCATCCGATTGGGATGTTTGGAATCCCGGCGCGTTAATTCATCAATTAGCAAGGGATTCAAATCCCGTGCCTTAACAATGTATTCCATGCCCTCGACATGGAGAAGTGGAAAACTCTTGCTCAGATTATAATAATATTCCGCCCTTGCAGGGTTTACCTTGATCGCTTTTTTATACCATTTGCGCGCCAGGGTGGTAGCATTCGGCAAAGTTCCTTTCATTAACAGATAAACATTCCCAAGATTGTTCATACATTCAGAGAAATTCGGCTTCAACTTTAATGCCTGTAGATAAAAACGCCTCGCCGTCTCATAGTCTCCCCGGCGCTTGGCAAGCAACCCAAGCGTGAAAAGAACCTCCGGATCATCTTTACGCGCTTCCTTCATTCTCTTTAATTCACGAATTCCCGACGCGTCCAATAACTCATAATTAGCTAGATACACAAGATATGATTTTTTGTGGGCGGCCGCTACCAAAAACCTGCTGACATATGAAAAACCGAAACTTACACCTAAAAAAGAGACAAGGAGCAGCAAAACTACAACCTTTTCCTTTTTGGTAAAGAGCATCCACATTAACACCATGCAAAAAAAAGGAAGCCAAGCCAAACCGATATCAAAATAGACAGGCAATAGAAAAATAATCAAGATGAGTAATGCCGCCAAAAGCGTATTCATGGAGAATCGCACAAACCTTCTCATATAAAAAATAAGATAAGATTTATATTTAGCGATAAATATCAAAGCGACAAAAAAAGCTGTCAGAATCAAGGCGCTGATAAAAACAATGATCAGCTGCCCCCCGCGGGCAACCCCCCAACCCAAATCGGTTTTCACGGCTTCCCAAAGAGCTTTGATCCCTTTGAAAAGATGATAGATATCAAAAGGCTTAGCCAGAAACTGGGCTTTAAGGACGTTCAATCTGAAAGTGGGAATATCAGGCGAAATTTGACAGATTGCTTGGTAAACATTCAATCTCTCTAATTTGGTACTATTTTTGAAAAGGTGTGAAGAGCGGTAGATGGCACGAAGGGCTTCCGAAACGGGTGGAACATTTTTTAATCCTTGATCAAGACGCCATTCCCCGATTTGTTGGAGCACAGTGATAGCTTCCCCATAATTAGGTTTTTGACAAGCACGGAGAAAATTTTGGATATATGGCAAGAGGGGGGTGGAACTTCCATATGACTTCATGTAACCTTTTGCAAAAGTGGATTGTGGGAAAGACGTCATCCACATTAAAGGAAGAAGAAAAAGGGAAAGAAATCGAATCTTTCTGAAGAATCTCTCCATCCGCCTACTCTAACCGGTAGTTGGGTGCCTCCTTGGTAATAATCACGTCGTGGACATGACTCTCCCGCAGGCCCGCCTGGGTTATCTGCACGAACTCCGCTTTTTCTTTCAGTTCTGGAATCGTTTTGGCCCCCACGTATCCCATGCCGGCTTTCAGGCCCCCGATCAGTTGCTGAATCACCATGGAGAGCATCCCCTTGTAGGGGACCCGCCCCTCGATCCCCTCGGGAACCAGCTTGGTCTCCGTCTCCACCGCTTCCTGAAAGTAGCGGTCCTTGCTTCCCGCCTTCATGGCCTCGATGGACCCCATGCCACGGTACACCTTGTAACTCCGGCCCTGGTAAAGGACAATCTCTCCGGGCGATTCGTCCGTTCCCGCAAAAAGGTTACCGATCATCACGCAATCCGCCCCCGCCGCCAGCGCCTTGGTGATATCCCCGGAAAACTTGATACCTCCATCCGCGATGAGGGGCACGCCGCCTTTTTTGCATGCGTCCCGGGCGTCTATAATGGCCGTTATCTGGGGAACCCCGATCCCCGCGATGACCCGTGTCGTGCAGATGGAACCGGGCCCCACCCCCACCTTGACGGCATCCACGCCCGATTCCACCAGACTTTTCGCCCCTTCCGCCGTCGCTACATTGCCGGCGATGATATCGCATGACAGGTTCTGCGCCTTGAGTTCCCTGACGACCTCCCGGACCCGTTTCGTGTGTCCATGCGCGGTGTCCACAACCAGGGCGTCCACCCCCTTCTCCACCAAGGCGGCCGCGCGCGCCTCCCAGCCGGACGCCACACCAATGGCCGCGGCGACCCGCAACCGCCCCAGCGCGTCCTTGCAGGAGTTGGGATACTTCTTCATCTTCTCGATGTCCTTGATAGTAATAAGCCCTTTGAGGTTCCGCTCATCGTCCACCACAAGGAGCTTTTCAATCCGGTTCTTGTGAAGGATCCGCTTCGCGTCCTCCAGAGTGGTCCCCACGGGAACGGTTATGAGGTTTTTCTTCGTCATCACGGTGGAGATCTTCGCCTCCATTCGCGTTTCGAACCTCAGGTCCCGGTTGGTGAGGATTCCCACCAGCTTTCCCTTCTTAATCACGGGAACACCGGAAATCCGGTAGCGTCGCATCACCTCCAGGGCCTCGGCAATGGTCTGATCCGGGTGCATGGTGATGGGATCCACGATCATCCCGCTTTCCGACTTCTTGACCTGGTCCACCTGGAGGGCCTGCTGCTCGACGCTCATGTTCTTGTGAATAACCCCGATGCCTCCCTCCCGCGCGATGGCAATCGCCGTACGCGCCTCCGTCACCGTGTCCATGGCGGCGCTGCACAGGGGAATATTCAGAAAGATGTTCCGGGAAAACCGCGTCTTGGTGTCCGTCTCGGAAGGCAGGACGTGGGATTCCTTGGGAAGAAGCAAGACGTCATCAAAGGTAAAGGCATACCTGAAAGAGGATTCACGCATCGACTGTCTCCATTGACGAGTACTTATTGAACTACTGTTGAAAATATACACGCATTTTCACTCAAATTCAAGTTTATTCTCCACATAAATCCAACAATCCTTGTTGAAGTTTTGATACAATCAATGTATTTTCAATAAATAAAGAGGTCCCGCCATCGAGATGAAACGCTACAGACATTCGCAACTTTTTCTTCTCTGCCTCGGGTTTTCCCTTATGGTTGCCCCGGTGGTCGAAGCCGCGGCTCCGTTCGCCGACACGCCTCCCTTCATGGAGGAATTGCAGAAAATTCAGTCTTCCATCCATGTCATCAGCCCTTTCCTTCACGGAACCCTTCCCAAGGAGATCATCGACAGGATCTTTGCTTTCGCTTCCGGTATCCCCGTATCCGTCACCTTCGGGGGGCGGGGAATTCGCGCCGGGGAACTATTCTCCGCGCTGTTCCCGGTGGTCGCGAAGAAGTATCCTATCAAGGGGACCCTCGATTTCTCCATCACCTCCAAGCGTCTCAATGCGAGGACGATTTCCATCCACCTCCGGGGGATCTTGAAGGAACCGAAAACGTCTCTCTTCTCCTTCAAGGCAAAAAGCGTCCGACTCATTTGCGCCCTGAAGATTGTCCCTTCATCCCGGCACGTCACGGGAACATTAAAATGCGAAATCGACCACCCTACCCTTTCCGTCCCCGCATTTCCCGCCGATTGGCGCGCGAGCCGGGCGACTTTCATTTGGACGGTTCGCGACCGGCATTTCACGTCGTCCGCAACCCTCCGGGATGTCGCTTCTCCGCGTCTTTCCGCGGGCAAAAATCTTTTGCGCGACATCCTTATCCATGTCTGTTCCCTTACGCATGAAAAAATCGTCATTCAAGACCTCTTCTTTTCCTACAGGAAACAGCCTATCCAATGCCGAAAGATCGCGCTCGATTTTTCCTCCATGGCCCTGCGCCTCGAGGGAAAGATGGGCTTGAACGCGCCCCTGCCCCTGCCGGGAGAACACAGGAACGGCAGGCTCCGGGGAAATGTCACCCTGAGGATGAAAGGATGCCTCTTCCCTTCAAGATTCTCGCTCTCGGGGCGTCTGCGGGCGGACGACCTCTCGATTCCCGAGCTGTCGGATCTTCCGCCCGGGCGCCTGAAGATCCGGTTCGAAACGGAAGGAAATCGCCTTTCCGTGCCCGATTTCCAACTTTCCCTGAGGAAGGATATAACCCTGAAAGGATCCTTCCGCGTCGAGGACTTGACCCGGCCCCTCCAACGGGGAAAAACCCACCTTCATTTGTCCTTCGAGAACCTGCCGGAAATCGCGCACTTGATGCGTTCTCTCTTTCCCGCTTTCCCCGCATCGCTCGAACTGACCGGCGCCTTAAACGCCGAAATCCGGGCTTGGCGGGACGAAAAGGCAGGAGAGGTTGCGGGAACTATTCACTTCCAGGGGGGTCTCTCCGACCCTTCTATCCCCCTGACATGCCGGGCGATCTCGCTGTCTCTTCCCTTCCATGTCCGCCGCCTTCCCCCCGGTGCTATGTCTCGATTCACCCCCAGGAGGCAAAGCGGCAGCTTGCATGCAAAGAATATCCAGGTGGGCATTGTGCCCGTTCAGGATTTCTCATGTCACGTAATTTCCATCCCCGATAAGATAGCCTTGGATGAAATTTCCTTCGGCCTTTTCAAGGGAAAGACCGAAGGAAGGGGACATCTCTTCCTGCGGCCCCCTTACCCATGGGGGATATTCCTGAGGGGGCGGCGAATCAGCCTTCACGACATCTGCGGCCATATCGAGGGATTTCGCGACGCCCTGAGCGGCCGGGTAAAAACCGCCTTGACCCTGACAGGCAATGGGGGTAAACTTTCCGCCATGGAAGGTTCTTTCATCGCCAGGACGGTGAAGACGGGGGAAGAACCCCTGCGAATCAGCCAGGTCTTCATCCGCAAACTCACGGGAAAGAAGGGAAGATTCTTCTTCTACCAGAAATACCGCCCCTACGACAAAGGCGTCATCAAGGCGAGAATCAAGCGTGGCATCATCATCTTCGACACCCTTGAGCTTTCTCACAAGTTTCTCGGCTTCAAGGACCTCTCCATCGCCGTCTCAGGACTTTCCAACAAGATCAGCATCAGGGACCTGGCCTGGGAGGTTCTCCAGGCCTCAAAAGTCAACGTGGGCGAACCGGTCATCAAAACAAAATAGAGGAGACCATCATGAAGATTTTCAAGATATTCCTTCGTTCCATCCTCCCGTTCCTCGTTGTTTTCACCTTTTCCTGCGCCGTCATCACCGTCAACATCTACTTTCCCGCCCGGGACGTGGAAAAGGCGTACGAGAACCTCGAGGATCAGCTCATGAAACCCTCTCCGGAAAAGCAGGCGCCCAAGCAGGAACCCGGGCAGAAAGATAAAACGGACAAGGATACGGGTAGTTTCCTGAACCCGGGGTCCTGGTTCGTCCAGACCGCCTACGCCGGCGATGACCTGGCAGCAAAGATCTCCCGCTACATTATGAAGATGCCGGAAGTGGTCAACGCCTACCGGCGCATGGGAAGTCGAATCTCCAAGATCAACCGGCTCCGCGACAAGAAACTCGTGGGAGAAGCGAATTCGGGATTTCTCTCCCCGTTTGTCAAGCTGAACCGCGACCAGGCCCTCCTCCTCGAAGCGGAAAACCACGACCGCTCCATCGTCATTCTTGGAATGGCCAAGGCCATTCTCAAGATCAACCACTTGGAGGTCAACAAGAAGAACCTCGACAAGGTCTATCCCCAAGCGGCGGCACAGTTTGCGAAACTTAGGCGAAAAAAAGCCCGGCCGGGATGGAAGATACAACTTCCTAACGGGTCGTGGGTCGTAAAAAAATAGTGAGACGCCTTTTCCCGCTTGCCCTTTCCGTCTTACTTTGCCTGTTTTTCCATCCCGTCGCCCATGCCGCCGGGATGGACGAAACCCCCGCCTACGGGGACACAATCGTCGTCGGCTCCATCGGCGACGCCAGCAACCTCATCCCCATCCTAGCCAGCGACAGCGCCTCCCACGACATCGCGGGCCTCGTCTACAACGGCCTCGTCAAGTATGATAAGGACCTCAAGTTGGTGGGTGACCTGGCAAAATCGTGGGACATCTCCCCAGACGGTCTCACCATCACGTTTCACTTGAGAAAAAACGTCAGATGGCAGGACGGCAAGCCCTTCACCGCGGATGACGTCCTGTTCACCTACAGGATAACCATCGATCCCAAGACCCCGACCCCCTACGCGGGTGACTTCATGATGGTCAAGAACGTCACTTCTCCCGACCGCTACACGGTTCAGGTCACCTACGACAGGCCCTTCGCGCCGGCGCTTGCAAGCTGGGGAAGCGCCATCCTGCCGAAGCATCTCCTAACGGGAACCCCTATCACCAAGAGCCCCCTGGCGAGGCATCCCGTCGGAACGGGCCCCTATATTTTCGAAATGTGGATTCCCGGGGAGAAGATCGTCCTTCAAGCCAACCCCGGCTACTTCGAGGGACGGCCCTACATTGACCGCTACGTCTACCGGATCATCCCCGACATGGCCACCATGTTCATGGAACTCCAGAACGGAACGCTGGATGAAATGGGCCTGACTCCACTTCAGTATAAACGGCAAACCAATACCCCCTTCTTTAAAAAGAATTTCAGAAAATATAAATACATTTCCTTTTCTTACACCTACCTCGGTTATAATCTAAAGGAGCCCCTGTTCAAGGACAAACGGGTGCGCCAGGCCATCAGTTACGCCATTGACAAGAAGGAGATCGTCCAGGGCGTCCTGTTCGGCCTGGGAAAGGTGGCCACGGGGCCCTACAAGCCCGGAACATGGTATTACAACCCGCACGTCAGGCGTTACCCTTATAATCCGGAAAAGGCGAAGAAGCTCCTTAAGGCCTGCGGCTGGAAACTGAACCCCAAGGACGGGCTCCTCTACAAGAACGGACGGCCCTTCACCTTTACTGTTATCACGAACCAGGGAAACACCAGCCGCATGAAAACGGCGGAGATCATCCAGTGGCGGCTCAGGATGGTAGGTATCAAGGTCAAGATACGCACCATCGAGTGGGCTTCCTTCATCCGCCAGTTCATCGACAAACGGCGCTTCCAGGCCGTCATCCTGGGCTGGACCACCGGGCAGGACCCGGATCTCTTCGATATCTGGCATTCCTCCAAGATCAAGGGAAACGGCCTGAACTTCATCAGCTACCGGAACCGGGAGGTGGACCGGCTCCTTGAGGAGGGGCGCACCACCTTCGATCCGGAAAAACGCAAAAGGGCCTACCTGAGGCTCCAGGAGATCCTCGCCGAGGACCAGCCCTACACCTTCCTCTACATCCCCATGTCCCTGCCCATCATCCACGCGCGGTTCCACGGCATCAAGCCCGCGCCCGCAGGGATCAGCTACAACTTCATACGGTGGTATGTGCCGAAACGCCTCCAGCGCTATAAACAGTAACAAAAGGGAGACCCGAAGGTCTCCCCAGCAAATGTTGCCTTGATCGGGGACTCTAAAACACGACGGTATCCCCGTTGCCCACGTATTCCTTGGATTTCGATCCATGCTTTCCGCTTCCCCTGACGACGGGATAGCCCAGGGCGATCATCTGGTGGATGGCCTTGTGCCCCGTGCAGTGGTTGGCCGCAATCTTCTTGAAGTTATACTTGCCAAGATCTTTGACCACCTTCTGGGCCTTTGGGGTCCATTTCTCGAAGGGATCAATGTGGAGGCCGCCATAGATTCCGTAGAGCGTGTCACCGTTCTTGAACGTCTTGCTGGCGAACTCTGCCAGGTTCAAAATCCCCCGATGACAACACCCCGTGACAATCACGATTCCCTTATCTTTCACGTTGAAGAAGAGGGACTGTTCCCCTTTGATACGGACGATGATGGGAAAATCGAACGTGACCGAAGCAACGCCAGGAGCCAATTTATGAATCTTGCCCGGTTTCATCTGCGCGAGCTTTCCCTTGTAAGGAATTAGATTCTTGGCGTGTGGCAGTAGGTACTGGGCGCCCTGAAGAAAATGCAACCCTTCCGGGTAAAAAGTGCTCGGGATCAACATATTGATGGTCGGGTCGTTTTCCAAGGTGGCTTCAAGCCCCCAGTAGTGATCGAGATGTTCATGGGTAATATATAGGTAGTCAATCTTGTGCTCCCTGAGCATTCGATCGATCCCCTCTTCCTTGAAACGCTTCCGCATCCAGTCCAGATTCCAGCCCGTGTCGATCAAGATTCTCGTCTTTTTCCCGTCGAGAGCCGTGACTTCGATGAGCGAACAACTTCCCGCGGCGTTCTTGGGCGTCCATGGAATCTCCCACTGGCTCTTGTGAATTCCCCCATGATCCATGATATCGTGGATCAGCGTCTTGTTATCCCACCATCCCAATTCCGAAACGGCTTTTATCTTGACGCTCTTGCACTCCCCAATGTCTATTTTGCCGGTAGAACTCGCCTGGGCCTCGCGAGTTGAAAAAGACTGGATGCCCAAGGTTGCCAGGTAAGTTGCTGAAGAATAAAACGCTATATCCCTTAAAAACTCCCTTCTTGACTTCTCCATTTTCTCCCCCTTTCCAATACAGGTTAAAATTTATAACCATGTTATTTAAGTCTATGTGAATTTGTCAAGAATTTTTTACTTTCGTCTTTTATGGAATAAATGGAGGTGTTTGATTTACCCAACCGCCAGATTGAGCAAATATCGAAACTCTTGCAAAATTTTTGGGGTCAACCCTTCTTCAACGTGATCGGCCTCAGAAACCAAGCCGTCAAACCAAGAAGCCCACCCCCCACGTAAAAAACGATGAGAATCCCCATGGAAAAGGCTACGATGGATTCATAGCCAAGGCCTCTCCGGGTCAGGAGAAAAAGCAGCGCGGCGTCCCGCGTCCCCAGTCCCGACACGGAAACCGGCAGAAAGCTGAACAGGTTTACCATGGCCATAATGGGAACGATCTCCACGTAGGACAGGGGCAACCCAAATCCATGGGCGATGAAGGCACATTGAAGGAAGAAGAGACCGTAGGCCAAGCAGGTCAGTCCCGCCGATAATCCAATCCTTTTCCCCCAGAGGTCCCGTAAGCCGTCCCCGAATCGCCCGGCTCCTTCCTTCGCCGCCTTGGGGATTTTCGAAGAAAGAAATTTACCGTAGATGATCCCGGCAACCTTCCCGATGCTGGAAGAAAAAATGAGGAACGCCAGTAACCCCACCAGCCCGGCAAGCCCCACCCACCCGATCAAGGCGGCGTATTCAAAGGGATGAATCACGATGAGCCCTGCCAGGCCGAGCACGACCAGCAAGAGGAGATCCCAGAGCCTGTCGACGAGAACGCTCGAAAAACCGTAACTGATCGTTGCGATGCCATGCTGTTTCAGGTAGAGCGCCTTGACAAATTCCCCCACGCGGCCGGGCGTGATAACGCCGAGGTAGGTGGCCCCCAGGTAGTACAGGAAGGCGTCAACGTTTTTTATCCGCTTCCCCTGCGCAGAGAGGAGTGCCTGCCACCGCGTCGATTTCAGCCATAGCTGGGGGATGTTCAACAAGAACGCTGTCAGAATAAGCGTGATTTTCGCGTCTCTGACAACCCGGAGGAACTGCGGCCAGTCAATCCGGCTCAAGATGTAGGCGAGGATGACAAGCCCGATGAGTTTCCAGAGCTTGTGTTTCAACATCTCGCCACGATCAACTGGTTGGCCATCAGGAAATTCAGGCGCATCAAGCGAAGCAGGGACT